>CANQSE010000235.1 GCA_947626405.1 uncultured Acetatifactor sp.
GTACCTCGCCAAGTGCCGACGTGCTCACACGGTCTGCCGGGAGAACATCGACATTCCCGGGCTGAATACGGCGAGAGGTTGGGCAACAGTTCGGCCGATTACCGGGCTGAATACGACGCAGGGTGGTGAACCGTTGCTCAGTATCCGTATTTTCTAAGCTCGACCTCAGGGTCAACCTGCTTTCCGTTAATCAGTATCTCAAAGTGCAGGTGGGGACCCGTGGTAACGCCGGTATTTCCGCTGAGGGCAATCTTCTCACCCTGCTTTACCGTCTGTCCCGCCTTCACAAGAATCTTGCTCAAATGTCCGTAACGCGTCTGTCTGCCGTCTTCGTGATTGATGTAGACGACATAGCCGTAACCGCTGCCCCATCCGGCTTTTGCCACAGTTCCTCCGCAGGAAGCATACACAGGAGTACCTGTAGGCGTTGCCCAGTCAACCCCCTTGTGATAAGTGCTCGCTCCCTTGGTGGGCGCGTTTCTTCTGCCGAATCCGGAAGTCTTGCGTCCTCCGGAGATAGGTCTTATATAAGTGGGAGGAATCTTTGTGCCCCGCTCCACTATCTTTGCCACCGCCTCCTGGACTACATCCTCCTTTAAAAGCTCCCTTCCGACCTCTTTGTCGTTTATATAGTAAACGTCGGCCACAACCTTGCGGAAGCCCGCGGAAGGAGCCTGCAGCACCTTGGTCTGAGTGGTATACCAGTTATCGTTGTCGACGTACTGCACTTCGGCATCGTAGATTTCCTCGTAATAAAGCTCCTCCGTCCTTGTGACTGACAGCTCCGGTTCAGGTATTGTTATAATAAGCTTCTGTCCTACATGGATCATTGAATTTACGCTCTCAAGGCTGTCGTTCATGGCCACAATGTCATCCATGGGGATGTCCACCTTGATGGCGATCTCGGATAGCGTATCTCCCGACACCACCTCATATTCCGCCGGAACCTCCTGATCCTTTGTCACCTCGTCAATGGCATCCGAAAGGCTGGCGAGCTGGCTTTCCGGGAGATAAGACTCCACAATTTCAATATCCTCCGCAAAATCCATCTCCAAAATTCCAAGATCATAATCCCCGAAATCCTTTTCGCCCTCCGTATCCTCGGAATACATCACGCTGTCCATAAGCACCTGAACTCCGCCTTCATATACGGGACGCGCTTCCGCCGTCTCTTTTGTACAGTCAACTACATGAGCCGTTAAAACGTCAAATTCCCTGCTGTCGTCATAGACAAGCTCCACGCGGAACTTGCCCTCGCTGTCATACTTGTCCACCGCCGCCTGAAGGAGGCTGTTTACCTCATCCACGCTGGCAAGATTTACCATATACTCGTCCACCTTCAGCGTATACGAGCGGTGCATTGTCTCCTGTATGCTCTTACGAAGTATGTTCTCCATATTTTCGAGAACTATTTCGCTTCCGTCCACCTGGCCCCATATTACTTCCTCGCCGGATATTTCAAGCTCCGTTTCCAGAAATACAAGCTCACTGCTTGAGGAGGCCACATTGCGCCGCGCCTGAATCAGAAGCTCACGAGCTTCTTCCTCATTGTCCAGCGTACCCGCGTCCGTCCCGTTAAGCTTTACATGAAAAGTATTGTCGCCAGTGGGCTCGAACTTAGTATATCCGCGCACAAACAGCATACAGAAAAATATTGTAAACGCCGTACTAATAATATATGTAATCTTGTACTTTTTATGATAGGTTTTTGTCTTTTTCATTCTTCTTCCACATTTCATCACTATGTCAGGTTTAAACTAAAATCATTCTAACAGCATTTTCAGGGGTTGTAAAGCACCATTTCTCCCTTTCCCGGAGTGATGGAGACTGTTTGCGCCAAATCTTCAACGGGCTTAAGAAGGAAAAAGTTTCCCTCCGCGTCAATAATGTCATAAGAAAACGGAAGCTTTTCAAGTTCGGTCCGGTGCACAAGATAAAGCCCGCCGACTTCCCGCTCCTTAACGTTTTCCATATCGATAAAATGATAACGCTGTGAGTAGGGAAGAAGCTTCCTTCCTCCGTTCACACAGGTTTTTTCCTGATAATAGGCGGCGTCTATACGGCATGCGTACTGCGTCAGGATCTCCGTCATCTTACGATTAGTCTGCCAGTCGGCGTTTGAAGTGATATAAAGCCTGTCGTATTCCTCCAGCCCGTCCGCTGTTTTGACGATATTCATGAAATCCACATTAAAATACGTCCGGATCTGCGAAGCAAAATCTGTAAAATAGGATGCCAGAAAAAGAGAAAAACATACCAGATACGCCGCAGATACCGCTTTAAAAAGTCCGCGCAGCTTTTCCGACGCTTTGGCAATGCCCCTTGCGCACAGAATTATTAATGGGAAAAATATTATATTTATCCGGTTGACATTTACCTCGCGCGTCACAAGCCCAACCCATATTCCCATCAAAAAATACAGGCCGAAAGCCACTCTGCAGGCGTTCGTCCTCTCCTGTCTCAGCTCTTTTACATATACTGCCAGTCCATAAAAAATGAAGGGCACCGAAATGTAATACATCGGCCCAAAATCCGGAAGCGCATTGTAGATTGCATCCGGCCGCTGCAGAAACGCAGTCCTTAGCATGGCGGTAAAATTTTTTATAAGCTGATTTACGGAAAAATGCTGAGAAAAATACAGTAAAATCAAATAAAACAGTCCTTGATATTTATCGAATAATATATCGCTGCTCCTGACGCTCTCAGGGAAAAAGCTCATTGTAAAAAACGGAGTTTTCACAGTAGGCAGCCTGAAAAAGTTTAAAAACATCACCGTCAGTTCCGGCAGCGCCACGACGAGAAAAACCGCCGCACAGACAAAAAAACGGCGAAGCCCGATCTTCCCGCTGCGGACACACCATATTCCAAACAGCAGAAGAAAAGGTATCACGGCATAACATGCCACGCCGTAACAGTACAGGGTTAATCCGAAAAAAACCATGGACAGATAAAGAATTTTGTGTTTTTCAAGACCCAGAAGCAAAAGATAAAACGCCAGAAGAAACACATGAGGAAAAAGATTGCAGTCAAGTGACCACCGGCTCTGCATAAAATGCCACGGATTGACCGCTGTAAGAGCCATAACAAGCAGCCCCATCCTGCGGGAATAAATTCGCTTTCCCACCAGATACGAAAGGATCACGGATGCGCAGCTTACAAGCAGCATTGGCAGCCTTACGGCAAAGGTTCCAAACCCGAAC
>CANQSE010000236.1 GCA_947626405.1 uncultured Acetatifactor sp.
CGGAATATCCCCATACCCTGGCCATGTGCAGGGCGGTTCAGGACAGACAGAGGCTCCTTATCGGGCTCCAGGGCATTTGCGCGCTTTGCGCACAGGCCTACACGGCGGACATTCCCCCAAAGGTGTTTCGCAAGGTCACATTCCGTGACAAAGTAAAAAGAGACAGCATGGAGGAACAGCAGCAGAAGTTTGTAAAGCGCGGCGTAATGGAAAAGGAAGCAATAACTCTGGCCGGAAATATCACCGGACGGACGGAATGGGACAGGCTCTGTACAAGAAAATGGAACCAGACGGCCCGTTACTACAACATGAACGAGATTCTCAGACCGGAGTTTTATGTGGCGGAGTGGAAGGCGGACGAATGTATTCCGCACTCCATATTTGTCAGCCAGGGAGATTATCCAATCAAGGGACTGCATTATATGCTTCTCGCAATGCCCATGATACTCGCCCGCTACCCTGACGCAACGCTGTATGTGGCAGGAAACAGCATCGTGAATTACGATACGATTAAACAGAAACTGAAAATATCCGCCTATGGGAAATATCTAAGGAAGCTTATGAAGGAAAACGACCTTTTAAACAAAGTCAGGTTCCTGGGAAAGCTGAATGCTGAGCAGATGCGTGCGGCATATCTGCGCAGCAGCCTGTTTGTGCTTTGCTCCGCCATGGAAAATTCCCCTAACTCACTGGGAGAGGCCATGCTCCTGGGGATGCCGTGCGTCAGTTCGGATGTGGGAGGGATCCCGAGTCTGTTTGTGGACGGAGAGGACGGGATTCTCTATGAGGGGTTCCGTGTCGGAAAAAGTGTTAAAAATAACGGCAGTAATAAATTCCGTGATGACGACAGACAGCTCAAGGCAGTCTCAAAAAGGCTTGCAGACGCGGTTATCGGGATGTGGAAGGATCCTGCGAAGCAACAGGAATATTGTAGAAATGCAAGAAGACATGCAAGAAGAACGCACAGGCGGGACATAAATTATATGAAACTGATGGAAATATATGCAAAAATAATTTCCGACGACCAGTCAGGAGACGATGGCGGAAACGGGGGAAAAGAGACACATGAAAGCGGCGTTTCTGTCTAACTATATAAACCATCACCAGATCCCGTTCTGCGACGAGATGTACAGGCTTTTAAACGGAGAGTTTACATTTATTCAGACCGAGCCGATGGAGGAAGAACGTATCAGGATGGGGTGGCGCGGGCAGGAGAAGCCCCCATACGTGAAATGCTGGTACGATGAGCCCGGATACTGCAGCAGACTTATGATGGAATGTGATGTGGTTTTATTTGGGGGTACAGATGATGAAAGCTATATTCAGGAGAGATTAAAATCCGGAAAGCCGGTAATCAGAATAAGTGAGAGACTTTACAAAACCGGACAGTGGAAAGCGGTTTCTCCAAGAGGACTGAAAAAGAAATACATGGATCACACCAGATATAGAAACAGAAGGGTATATATGCTGTGCTGCGGAGCCTATGTGCCTTCGGATTTTCACATTATAAGGGCTTACAAAGGGAAAATGTACTGTTGGGGATATTTCCCCGCGACCCGCAGGTACGACGTTGACGACCTGTTTTGTCAAAAGGGCTGGGTTGACTCATCTGGTCAAAGGCTTCCCTACCTCTTATGGACAGCCAGAATGATAGATCTGAAACATCCTGAGCTTGCCCTGGAGACCGCGGATTATCTTAAAAAGCGAGGATACAAATTTCATATTGATATCATCGGAGACGGTAAACTCAGGGGAAAACTGGAAGAATTAAACAGAGCTTACGGTCTGGAGGACGTGGTGAGCTTTCTTGGGTTCCTTGAGCCTGAGAAGGTGAGGAGCCATATGGAAAAGGCAGATATTTTCCTTTTTACCAGCGATCGGCATGAGGGCTGGGGAGCTGTTGTAAACGAGGCTATGAACAGCGGCTGCGCCATTGTCGCTGATCATATGATCGGATCAGTTCCTTACCTTGTAAACCACGGGGTAAACGGACTGGCATACAGGGACGGAAGTCGTGATGAATTGTTCAGACTGACCGAAAGGCTTGTAAGCGACGGGAAATTATGCCATACGCTCGGGAAGAACGCGTACAGGACTATAACTGAAGACTGGAACGCCCAAAACGCTGCACAAAGGCTGTGTGAATTTATGGAAAAAATACTGCAGGAAAATCCGATACACGGAAGCATTTCGGGGAAAAAATGTTTCCAGGGCGCTTTGTCTCCCTGTGATCCCGCGCCTTTACTTAAGGAGCGGCATGCCCGCGGATGGATAAGAAAACACGGAGCGGATTTTTTTGATGCCGTCAAAACGGCGGAATGAGAGGAAGTATGAAGGAGAATCCTGTGATCACAGTGATCATCCCCGTCTACAATATTTTGGAATATCTGGAGAGATGCGTCCGATCCGTTGCCGCCCAGACCTACAGGAACCTTGAGATTATTTTGGTTGACGACGGTTCCGACGACGGGACGGAAAAGCTTTGTGACAGCCTGGCCCGTGAGGACGACAGGATCCGGGTTTACCATAAGGAAAACGGAGGATCGTCCTCCGCCAGAAATCTTGGACTGCAGCATGCGTCAGGCGATTATGTGGGTTTTGTGGACAGTGACGATTACATTGAGCCTGACATGTATGAAATTCTCCTTGCCGCAATTCGTGATTACGGCGTCCCTGCCGCGCAGGTGGGAAGGGACGAAATTGATCAACAGGGAAGACCCCTTCCCAATATATGCGAGCCGCCGGCTGAACCTGTGATTATGGAAAGCGGAGAATTACTGAGAGAGCTGCTGATGCACAGGGGAGACTGCTCTTTCTGCACAAAGCTGATAAAGAGAGAGCTTTTTTGCGGCAGATGCTTTCCGGAACAGAAGCTGAACGAAGATTTTCACCTCCTAGTGGAAATGCTTCCGCAGATTGGAAGGATCGCTTCGATGCCGCAGCAGGAATACCATGTCTTTTACAGGATCGGAAGCAATTCCCGAAAGGCTGAAAAGGAAAATTTTTCCAGGGTTTATGCGGATTCCGTTGATAATGCGGACATGGTACTGCACATGGTGGACGAGCAGTATCCGCACCTTGCGGAGACTGCGTTTCGCTTTGGCATTTTCCAGTGCAACCGGATCGGTTGCGCTCTGAAAATCCTGTTCTGCTGAAAAAATCAACTGT
>CANQSE010000237.1 GCA_947626405.1 uncultured Acetatifactor sp.
CGACTGCCGCCATACCCTTTAAGTTGGCCCTCTTGTCGTTGAGCTCGTTTAAGTCGTTTACAAGCTTATCGTGCATGTTGCGCATCTTTGCGGAGTTGTCCGCCGCAACCTGGTACACCTTTTGGGCGTCGGCCAGCTTGCTCTGAGCCTGCTGTTTCTTTGAAAGAAAGGTCCTGGCATCGTCGTCCTTGCCTGCGGCAACGGCCTGCCTTGCCAGGTTGTTCCACTTGTCAACCTCGGCCTGGGCGTCGTCAAGCACCCTCCGGCACCTTTTTTCCTCGGCCATAACTCCTTCTTAACCTGCGCAAGATTCTCCTCCAGCTCCCGCATGGTCTGATCGATCATTTTTGCGGGATCCTCCATCCTGTCCAGAAGATCATTGATGTTTGCCTTCATAATTTCAGTAAATCTTGACAAAATTGTTGCCATGCCGCGTTTCCTCCTCTAAAATAAATAGTAGTTACACATATTGCCGTACGGTTTTCCCGTACCTACAATATAACATCAAATCGCCCACACGTCAAGAAAGGAGAAAACCTGATTATGAGCGGAAAATTTGAAGCAGCCTTTGAATCTCTTAGAGAATACCGGTGTCCCGACTGGTTCAGGGATGTGAAATTCGGAATCTGGAGCCACTGGGGCCCCCAGAGCGTGCCAATGGCAGGCGATTGGTACGCCAGAAACATGTATATCCAGGGCTCGGAACAGTACAATTACCACGTGAGGCATTACGGCCATCCTTCAAAATTCGGCTATCTCGACATATGCCGTCTGTGGAAGGCCGAGAAGTTTGATCCCGATGGGCTCATGGAGCTTTATCACAGGGCAGGGGCAAGATATTTTGTGGCGCAGGCCACCCACCACGACAATTTTTTTAACTACGCTTCAAACGTAAATCCCTATAATTCCGTAAACATCGGCCCTCACATGGACATATGCTCGATGTGGCAGGACGCCGCACGCAAATACAACATGCACTTCGGCCTCACGGAGCATCTGGCGGCGTCGTACAATTGGTGGTACACAAACAAGGGCGCGGACAGCTACGGCCCCTATAAGGGCGTACCCTACGACGGATATCTCCACAAGGATTTCTATCACGACAATGAAGAAGTCACGAAATATATGTATGAAAACAACAGGCTGCACGTAAACTACGGGATCACTCCGGAATGGATGACAGACAATAAGGATTTCCAGAAATACTGGGAGGATTCCGTCGGGGAGATGATTGAAAAATTCACCCCCGATCTTCTTTACTCCGACAGCAGTCTGCCATTTGAGCGAAACCCCGAAACATGTAACTACGCGCCGGGCTTAAGAGCGGTAGCAAAGCTCTATAATACCTCAATAGCCGCATACGGAACAAATCAGGCCGTCTACACGCAGAAAAGCCGCAACCCTGAAATATACAAGGTGGGAGTCCTCGACATCGAAAAGAGCCAGCTTCCCGGAGTCATGGAGGATCCCTGGCAGACAGATACCTGCATCGGCAATTGGTTCGCAGACGCCCGCCAGAGCTACAAGCACCCTGACCAGATTATTGAGATGCTTGTTGACATTATCTCCAAAAACGGCACAATGCTGTTAAACGTGATACAGAGAGCTGACGGAAGCATTGAGGAAGAAGCGGAATACATACTGAAGGAGCTTGCGGGATGGTTCGAGATATGCTCCGAAGCGGTCTACGGTACAAGACCTTACCGGATCTTCGGGGAGGGCGACACCAGAGTGACAATCGACGGCTTTACGGAAAACAAAACACAGTGGAACTCCTCCGATTACCGTTTCGTAAAAAAGGAAAACACCGTATACGCCTACATGATGGCAGTACCCGAAAACAGAGCAGCCGTCATAAAAAGCCTCCTGCCCGGTGAAAAGGTAAAATCAGTACGTCTCCTTGGCCTTGGACCGGTGGATTTTAAGCAGGAATACGGTATTTTAGTGGTAAAGCTCCCTGAGACCATGCCCACGGCTTATACAAACTGTCTGGCCCTGGAGATGGATATCTGACATTACGTCACTTTTTGCCTCTCCTTCCAGGGAATACGAAAAAGCAGAGGTACCCTATGACGGTGCCAAGGATATTTGTAAGGATATCGTCAATCTGGAAATATCCACGCCTTGTGACGAGCTGGAAAAATTCAATGAGAAAGCTTGTCGCCGCCCCAAAGACTGCGCACGGAATAAACCTGCGCATCACCGGAAAGGCAAGGCTGCTTAGGAACCCATAGGGCACAAACAAAAGCACGTTCTCCACGATCAGGGCATTATTCCTGTCATTGATGCCCCAGGTGGAAAAAAGCTCAAGATCCATCACGCCGCTCCTGCTTCCGTATTCTCTGGAAAAGAATGTTATTACAAGCAGGATGCCGAGATAGAGCGAATATGCCGCAATTCTGGCCGCAGAACCCGCAATTCTGCGGCCTCCTTCTGTCTTTTTATCTCTGCACGCGGCAAATATCAGGGCAGCCGCAACGGGCGCCCCTACTAAAAGTCCGTAGGGAAAATATCCCATAACGGAAACCATGTCGCTGTATAAGTAGGAAAACATACGCTTTCTCCGAATCTCAATTTGTGCCGGACACAGGGTAAGGCTTGTCGGGATATAAATCCCAATGCGAAGCCGCCTGATCCCACCTGTCCTTTTCTTCAAACAGCCGGTTATTCATCCATGCAACGGCATCCGTCACCCCATCCTCGTCAAAAGAAAAATCGGCGCTTTCCTTCTGTTCGTCAGGAGTTGTAAAGAAATTAAAAGGCTCCGGCCACACGGTGACTCTGAGCTTTTTCCCCTCCCCGTCCGACACGCCCTCGAGTCTGTAGCGCATACCGCGGTGAGAACCGGTAAACTCTGTTTTTTTAAGGTATTCCATGGATAGGATGTCTTGACGATTAATCATTTATGTATGCTCCGATGATGAATCCAAACGTAAACCGACAGGGCGTCCACAGACTCGACGCCCTGTCTACAGTATAACCGATTCGTCCTGCTTTGCCAAGACTAAATATGGCTGCGTTTGTGTCAAGTAATCGTTGGCACTTTTCCTGTTTTTCCTTATGAGTCCTCTTTCTGTTTTTTAAACCGACTTCCTTCTTAAGGCTTTGATGGGGTTAAAAACTCTTTATGTTTTGAACTTTAGCACGAACGGCTCATTTTTTTAGT
>CANQSE010000238.1 GCA_947626405.1 uncultured Acetatifactor sp.
GACAGAGACGCCGCTTCGCCCTCATCGGTCCCTGACGGAGACGCCGCTTCGCTTTCACCGGTTCCTGACGGAGACGCCGCTTCGCCCTCACCTGTCCCTGACGGGGTCGCTGTTTCGCCGGCTTCCGACAAAAGTCCGGACACAGGTGGAACGGGCGAATAAAAACCGTTTCCCACAGGCGTATTTTCCGGATCCGCCCCGCGATGGCAGACCGCCCACAGTGCCAGCGCCCCCAATACGAAGATCGGGACCATACACATAACCACCCTGCGCAGTCTGCGGCGGCTGTCATCATTTCCCATTTCCATCACTCCTCGTACTCACAGATAAAGCACATATTCTGATTCAAAGCCTTTGATACGGCTGCCGGGTCGTTTCGCTGGTCGTTCCATCTCCACATGTCATGCACATACCAAAGCATTATGTACCACTCCGGCGTACCGTCCAGATCCTCGCGGGACGGCTGGCCGTCTCCCCACGCCTGGAACGAGAAATTTTCTCCTGTGACCCAGTGTCCGAATACATTGCCGTATGCGTCGTACGATGTATAACCTCCAAGCCATACGTATTTGCAGTCGTTTTGTTCCGCCAGGGCGATAATCTGATCCAGCTCGTCCTGCGAGGTAATTGTCGCGAGATGACCCCCCATCTCCTGGCAGCGCCGGTTTGCTTCCTCCCATGTACAGGTGCCGGCAACAAGCTCATAACGGGAATCATGTTTAAGACCCTGCACGGAAAACGCGGGCGTAAAGCTGACTGAGGTATCTCCTTTATAGCCGCCTCCGGTAACGGTGGTTTCAATATCCCGTCTGGCGTACGGATCCGCGTCAGGATCGCTTACATATTCCACCACATAAAGCTCCTTCTGTTCTTCGTACACCTGATCGAAAATCTCCCTGAGATCGTACAGGTCGTCGATGAACCAGTAACGTCCTCCGGTACGTGCGGCGATATCCTTCAAAACGTATTCCTCCACACTATATCCCACGCCTATAATATATACAGGCACTTGGTTGGTATTTGCATAATTTATGACTTCCTCCGCCGTGTGGACGCTGCATACGTCCATACCGTCTGTAAAGGCTATGACGCATCTTGCGCCGCCCTGCAGAGCCGCGTTTTGCACACCGCAGTAGATCGCATCATAGAGAGCCGTAAGACCGTCGGTGGACATATTGTTGATGCCGTTTGTAAGCAGTGTCGGGTCATCCGTAAAGCAGCACATCTGTTGAACAATATCATCAAATGCCAGGACCTCCGCCTTATCACCCGCATCGTAATGGAGATTGTTTACAAACTGAATCATAACATCCTTGATGCGATTCATATCATTCAGTTCAATACTGCTGCTTTTGTCCGCTACAAGGTCAATATTAAGCCCCATATTTTCAAGCGGAGCAACGGATCTGATCTCCCTTGCAAGATACGCTCCGCCCTCAAGGCGTTCCTGAATCCGGAAGGAATTGATATCGAGATCCTCCACCGTAGTGCTGTCGCTTTGCTTTTCCACCCTGAAATAGGCGCGTACGACGGGATAAGCCGACACATCCGAAGATACAAACTTTATGTTTGCCTGTTCAAAATGCGGCGTATCGTAATCTGACGAGCGCTGAAAAGCAAAATCTCCCGATTTAAGCGTCACGGTAAACTCCCTGTGCTGGGATTCGTATGCAACGTCGTCGCTCTCATAGCTCAGTGTGAGTCTGCCGTCCTCAATTTTAAAGTTCCTCAGCGTACGATCCAGGCCGCCCTCCGTCACGGCAATTTCATCGGCGGTCAGCTCACTGCCGCATGACAGAGTTACTGAAATCACCGGAAAGCTGTCAACGCTTACCTCTAAAATCTCAGGATCCATTTTTGCCGCTGACAGCAATTTTTCGTATTCCTGGTAATTCTTTGAATCGTCCTTAATATCCAGATCCTCCAGCAGACCTGCGGCCTGTGCAAAATTTTCCTGGGCAAGATACTGCTTCGCCAGCGCCAGGGCTGCGTTTTCCAGCCCTTCCTCAGCATCATCAGCATACTGAGCGCTTTCAGACGCATCCTCAGCATCCTGAGACCTTGGTAAATCCTGAGCCTTTTCCATCGCCTCGCTGTAATAATCCCGGGCCTTTTCATAGTCCTCGTCTTTAAGCGCCTTCGCTGCGTTTTGAAGCGCTAAGGCACATTCCGCCTTAGCAAGACCTGCCTTTGCCTCCTCGCTGTCAGGACGAATTTCAAGAATCTCTTTATAAAGCGATATGGCATCTGAGTACATGCCGTCTTCCATTGACTCGAGCGCATCCGACATTGCCTCGCTGTACTGCATGCGGTCCCTGACGAAGCGGAATGTAAATACTCCGCCGACTGTCAGCGCCGCCACCAGCAGAACGGCAATCACGGCTATCCAGGGCTTCTTTTTCCTTCTTTTTACCTGTGCGGGCGCTGCCGCTGCCTGTTCCTGTACAGGCGGCGCGGCAAAATTCGTCACCGATCCCGCCGTCCCTGCAGCAGGCTGACTTACTACGTTTGATTCAGACCTTGCAGACTCCGCAGCAGGCTGACTTACAATGTTCGCTTCAGGTCTTGCCGACTCCGCAGCAAGCTGACCTACAACGTTTGCTTCAGGTTTTGCCGACTCCGCAGCTGGCTGACTTTCAACGTTTGCTTCAGGCTTTGCTGCCTCCGCAGTGGGCTGACTTACTACGTTTGCTTCAGGCTTTGATGTCTCCGCAGTGGGCTGACTTACTACGTTTGCTTCAGGTTTTGCCGACTCCGCAGCTGGCTGACTTTCAACGTTTGCTTCAGGCCTTGCCGACTCCGCAGAGGGCTGACTTACTACGTTTGCTTCAGGCCTTGCTGCTCCTGCCGGGGGCAGATTGACCATCGCTCCGCAATTGGTACAGAATTTTGCGCCATCCTTCAAAGGGTGTCCGCATTTTGCACAAAACATAACGATTTCCTCCTGAGTTTTTCGTTTTTTACGATTTCATTGTCCTATATGATATTTAAACGGCGTCCGGTGCGTCAGCCGCCGCGTGGTGCAAACAACGTGCATCCCTGTTGAATAAACTGCTCGATCTTGCGGTCGATGTCGTCCGTAGTCACTCCAAGCTTACGCGCAAGACACGGCTTGCACAGAAAGCTTGTGCTC
>CANQSE010000239.1 GCA_947626405.1 uncultured Acetatifactor sp.
ATTACAGCCGGTAACGGAGGAGAAAGGTATGTTCCCTATTCCGAGCGCACGGGCGGAGAATCCGTAGTGTATTTTACACGCGACCTGTCTCCCGAGGGAATGATGAAGGTATACGAGAGGGTAAACGCCGCGATAAAGGGCAGGACGGCCATAAAGCTTCATACCGGAGAGCCCCACGGTCCCAATATAATTCCGCCTGCGTGGGTTAAAAAATTTATGGAAAAAGAGCTGCCGGATGCCAGGATTGTCGAGACAAATACCTATTACGACGGCGACCGCTATACGACGGAGCTTCACCGCAGGACACTCGAGATCAACGGATGGACGGAATTTACCGATGTTGACATCACGGACGAGCATGGAACCGTTATGCTTCCTGTAAAGGGAGGCAAATGGTTTACTCAGATGAGCGTAGGAAAAACTCTGCCCGATTATGATTCAATGGTGGTCCTGACGCATTTTAAGGGACATCAGATGGGCGGCTTCGGCGGAGCAAACAAGAATATAGGAATCGGCTGTGCGGACGGGCGTATCGGAAAGGGTATGATACACCGCGGCAACGGTGACGACTGGGGAGTCGTGAAAGAGGAACTGATGGAAAAGATAAGCGAGTCTACCAAGTCGGTTATCGATTATTTCGGCAGACATATCACTTATGTGAACGTGCTGCGCAACATGTCCGTATCCTGCGACTGCGAAGGTGTGGACGCCCAGCCCGTAGTGACTCCCAATGTCGGGATTTTGGCTTCTGTGGATATCCTTGCGGCGGATCAGGCTTCAGTGGATATGATTGCAGCCATGAAGGAGGAGGACAATCATGCGCTGATGGAGCGGATGACGTCAAGACATGCCTTCCGGCAGCTTTCTTATATGAAGGAACTTGGTATGGGGAACGACAGGTACATCCTGATTGATACCGACAATGACGACCGACGTATTTTTGCCGCTGACGCTGTGGCGGATGTAAGGCCGTTTGTTAAGTGAGGGAATTGTTATGTGTACAGTTGCGGTTTATAAGACAAAGGATAACTATTTTGGGAGGAATCTGGATTACGAGTTTGCGTACAATCAAACCGTTACGGTGACGCCGCGGAATTATCCGTTCAGCTTCAGGCGTATGGGTGAGATGAAGACGCATTATGCGATGATAGGCATGGCTTTTGTCCAGGATGAATATCCTCTTTATTATGATGCCACCAACGAAAAGGGACTTAGCATGGCGGGACTTAATTTCCCGGAAAATGCGGACTATAAGAGCGAGGACCCTGAAAAGGACAACGTAGCGCCTTTTGAGTTTATCCCGTGGATACTCGGCGATTGCGCTACAGTTAAGGAGGCAAGGGAAAAACTTGACAGGATAAGCCTGCTGAACGAGGATTTCAGCCCGGAGCTGCCGCTGTCGCCGCTTCACTGGATGATCTCTGACAGGGACGAAAGCATCGTTGTCGAGTCGGTAAAGGATGGGCTTAAGGTATATGACAATCCTGTCGGAGTTATGACCAACAATCCGACGTTTGATTACCATCTTACAAACCTTGCAAACTATATGGCAGTATCTCCCAGGGATCCTGAAAACCGTTTTGCCGGAGAGCTTGGGCTCAGGCCGTACAGCCGCGGCATGGGCGGTCTGGGACTGCCAGGTGATCTTTCTTCCGCTTCGCGTTTCGTAAAGGCGGCGTTTACCCGTATGAACTCTGTCTCCGGAGAGACGGAAGCCGAGAGCGTAAGCCAGTTTTTTCACATTCTGGCCTCCGTCGCCCAGCAGCGCGGGTGCTGCGAGGTAGCGCACGGGTACGAATATACGATATATTCCTCGTGCTGCAACACGGATAAAGGGATTTATTACTACACCACCTACGAAAACAGCCGGATAAGCGGGGTTGACATGCACAGGGAAAACCTTGACGCATCCGAGCTGTTTAGCTACCCTCTTATCGAGGAACAGCAGATATATATTCAGAATTAAACTTTAAGGCTTACTGCGCAGACGGCTGCTTGCGTAAACGTCGCGCGGTTTTAAAGGGACGGACGCCAAAGCTGTTTTTTTACGAGAGTGTATTTTTTCTCAGGTACGGGAAGCTCCGTCCCGTCGGACATGGTAAGCGCAAAGCGCCTGACGTCCCTTACATGCGAGGGATTGACGAGATACCCCGAGTGTATGCGCAGAAAAATGGACGGGTGCTCTTTTTCAAAGCCCGACATGGTTCCGTTTACGGCGATTGCGCCGTGTTTTGTGTTGAGCATGAGCCTTGAGGAATGTTTGACCTTAGCTATATAGATAATTCCGGATGCGGCGATGCGGTGGATGCACCCGTCTGAGGATCTTACGGTTATATAGTTTTCCTGCTGCGAAAGCGCCGGCGTTGATTCGGATAATTTTTCGTAGTGGACGGGATAAATCGTATCACGGCTGTCATAGGGCCATGCGTCGCTGATGTGAATACATATGATCTGCGGGATGTACGTGTAAGGTCCGTCGGCCGTTTTTATCTTCTTTTCGCTCCACGTGAAGTGCAGGCGCTGGTCGTGCATGAGCGTATTGCCGCTTGGATAGTGCGTGTATATGTCATAGTGGAGCAGGACCTCTCTTACGCGGGCGTGAGGGGACAGACACGTAACCTTAATGTCGCCCATGGTAAACGTAAGCGTATTTTTTTCCGCCATAAATGTCTGAATCAGGTTCCCGCGGCCGCGGATCTGCTGTCCCGCCACGGGTCCTATCCATAATATGTCGTCGCTCACATATCTGAAAAAAGGCTCCAGGTTATTTTTATAGTATTCCGTAATAATCAGGAGAGAAAGCCTGATAATTTCGTCTGTCTTCATAATTATCTCCCAGCGCCGGCACACTTTGAAAAGGGCAGTGTGAAAAATCGCCTGCGCAAATTTTTCATCGCCCCGCCGCGTATAAGCGCAAGGCGAATTAATTCGCCCTGGAATGGGGTAATATGACCGGCCGAAAATTTGACTGTTTATACGATTATATATCCCTACAGGCAAAAACACAAGTGATTTAACACGTTAAACAAGTGAAAAAGGGAAACTGTGGTTACTTTTCACACCGTAGCCAGTTCAAAGTAAAGACATATCTACAAAATTGAGTCTGATTACTCCCTGAAAGTA
>CANQSE010000240.1 GCA_947626405.1 uncultured Acetatifactor sp.
TTTACATTTACAACACGGCGGCCAGGCAGAAGGAAAAAATGTTTGACTGGCTGGACTGTGACATAAACGGAAGCAATGTAAACAGCTTCGGTATACTTGAGGACGGCCGTTTAGCCGTGACATATCAGGATTGGGAATCTGGAGACGGCGGACTTGTACTGCTTAAAAAGACTCCCTATGCGGAGGTTCCCCAAAAACGTCAGATTGTTGTAGGGACACTGTCGTCCGGCTCGGATATGCAGGCCGCCGCGGTCAGGTTCAACAAGAGCAACGACGAATACCATGTCTCTGTAAGAGAATATATTGACAGGAACAGTTGGACCTCTGAGTCTTACACAGACGCAATAAGCAGGTTAAATGCTGACATTGCCTCCGGAAACAGTCCGGATATTATAGATCTGACATCGTTAAATACGGAAAGACTTGCGGAGCTTGGAGCATTTGAGGATTTGAGCCCGTATCTTGATAAAAGCACCGTGCTGAGCAGGGACGATATGATAGAAAACCTGCTTGATGCTTATACCTTCGGGGATGAGCTGGTGTCAATACCGGACAGTTTCTCGTTGAGAACCATCGTGGGAAGCGCCAAACAGGTGGGAGAAAAGAAGGGATGGACAATCGACGATATGATTGCCTTTGCAAAGGCCCATCCCGACGCGGTGCTTTTTGACAGTATGGCGAGATCATACATGCTGAGCAACTGCCTGGAGTATAACATCGATTCCTTTATTGACTGGAACAGCGGGACCTGCAGCTTTGACAGCGACGAATTTAAGAAGATTCTTGAGTTTGCGTCAGGCTTCCCCGACGCGAATGATATAACCTACGACGACGTCTCCACTCCCGAGAAGATCTCAAACGGCCAGGTGCTTCTGTATATGGCGGATTTTTATGACCTGGAGGAGATTCAGCTTTATAAGGAAATGTTCGGCGGAGAGGTGACGGCAATAGGCTATCCCAATTCAGACGGCGGTGCTGGATGTATTCTTGACACGAGAAGTTGTTTTGCCATTTCGTCAAAATCAGAGGAAAAGGACGGCGCATGGAAGTTTATTGAGAGCTTCCTTTCACGGGAGGACAGCGGATACCGTTTCGGCTTTCCGAACAGCAAAAGCAAACTGGATCAGATGGTGAAGGATGAGCTTGACGTAAGATATGTTACCGACGAGAACGGAGATTTTATTCTCGACGAGAACGGAGAAAAGATACCGGAGCAGGGAGGACATGGTGTAGGATACGGAAATTGGTTTTATGAATACCGTGTCCCGACTCGCGAGGAGATAGACCAGATCCTCGAGCTGATTGATGTCGCAAGGCGTACTTCTGAGGGCGACGATAAGGTTATGACGATTATATCGGAGGAGGCCGAGGCGTATTTCCAGGGACAGAAATCGGTGGATGAAGTTGCGGGAATTATCCAGAGCCGTGTGAGCAATTACGTCAGCGAGAACAGTTGACATATCAGATTGTTGAGGAAAGGTGCCGCTATGAAACTGTTGTGTTATTCCAGAAAACCTGAAGAAGACGCGATTTATTCCGCAAAGCTTGCGTACAGCATGCACCTTGCGCTCCAGGAGACCGACGGGAGCATACTTGCGCTTAACCACAATTCGGGAATACTTTATGCGAGGGCGACGCAGAATCCTGACGGGACGCTTAATGCAAAGTGCATGAAGAAGCCCTGGCTGTTTTGTATGCGCGGCGGATCCTACGGAGTGATCGCGCTTCGCACCGAGCCCGACGGAAGATACGACGATTCTTCAAAGGGAAAGCTGCTGTATTTTGTGTCTTCGGATCTGATTCATTACAGGGAGCTTCCTATGATTGATACAGGCTGCGGCGAAAAGCCTGCGGATATCATGTGCTTTTATTCTCCGAATGAGGAGAAATATTCGCTCTGGCTAAGGCAGGAGGACGGACGCTGCTTTGTTGTTGAGGCGGAAAGCCCGGAGACATTCGCCGTATCGGGTGTAAGGAGAGAGATAACCTCAGAGGAATTTCTTAAAAGGGCCTCGGAGGAGAGGATGCTCTCGACGGAATATCTGCCGGAGGGAGCGGCGCTCAGAAATATTCTTGACATACCGGATGAGACGGCACACGGCTTAAGGGTGCGTTTTACGACGCCCGTAAACGTGGCAAACGAGGTGCCTGAGAGCGTGACGGCCGCATCTTTTGATGAGCTTCGGGCTGTTAAGGCCGTCGCACGCTACAGCGACGGAAGCAGCGTGGAAAAGCGCGTTGACTGGGATGCGTCTGATATTGATTTTACAAAGCCGGGATGCTATACGGTAAGGGGAAGGGTGCATCAGGACAGGTATGAGTTTCCTGTCGCGTGGCACAAGGCCGACCCCTGCATCGGCAGATGGAAGGGTAAATATTATTTCATCTCCACCAACGATCTTGACCACGAGCATACAATATACATGAGGGAATCAGATACAATCGCGGGGCTTGTGACATCGCAGCAGGTGAAAATACTCGACGCCTATACATATCCGCACCTCGGTAACCTTCTGTGGGCGCCGGAATTTCATATTATCAAAGACAGGCTTTACGTCTTCCACGCGGGAACGCCGGGACCGTTTCTCGAGGAGCAGTCGCATGTGATGGCGCTAAAGGAAGACGGAAACCCCATGAGGGAAGCCGACTGGGAAATGCCGGTGCGTGTTTTGAAAAAGGACGGTACGCCTCTGTACGGAAGTCAGGGAATCACGCTTGACATGACGGAGTTTGAATCGGGCGGAAAATATTATGTCTGCTGGTCACAGCGGCAGTTTTCGCCTGTGGATCAGGGCGCGTGGCTCTATATTGCAACCGTTGATCCAGACACGCCGTGGAAGCTTACATCCGACCCCGTCTTATTGTCAATGCCTGAATACGGATGGGCAAACAATCACACATTTGTTGACGAGGGGCCTTTTGCACTGATACGAAATGATAAGGTTTACCTTACGTTTTCAAGCGCGGCCGTGGACAGCACATATGTAGTCGGTCTTATGTCGGCCGACGCCGGCGCGGATCTGCTTGATCCGAAAAATTGGTTAAAGGAGAATTGTCCGCTGCTTTCCTCGCGCAGCGTGGAGGGAGAGTTTGGAACAGGTCATAACGCCTATGTGACGG
>CANQSE010000241.1 GCA_947626405.1 uncultured Acetatifactor sp.
CGCTCGGCTTAGCACGTAACGGACACCAGGCTCGAAAGTACCTCGCCAGGTGCCGACGTGCACGCACGGTCTGCCGGAAGAACATCGGCATTACCGGGCTGAATACAGCGGGGGGGCCAAACTGCTGCTTGTTTATACGTGCCATCTGTTCTTTAACTTGTTCTGGAGCCTGTAGAGAATGTTAAGGGCGTCGATTGGCGCAAGCGTATTGACTTCGATCTCGCTCAGTTCCTTTATGATATCCTCGTCCGTCACGGTGTCAAACAGCGACATCTGCGCCAGATCCACCTCGTCGGGCTTAAGCTGCTTCGGGCTCTTTACGTCGTCTCTCACATCAACCGTAATATTCTGGATTTTTTCGATGATATCATTGTCCGTAAGCTGTTCCACGATCTCTCTGGCACGGTCGATTACCATATCAGGCACACCGGCAAGCTTTGCAACCTGGATCCCGTAGCTTTTGTCGGCCCCGCCCTTTATAATCTTGCGAAGGAAGACTATATCGTCCCCCACCTCCTTAACGGCGATACAGTAATTGTTCACATTGCTCATCTTGCCTTCCAGCTCCGTCAGCTCGTGGTAGTGGGTGGCAAAAAGCGTCTTCGCGCCAAGAAGCTTTCTGTTGCTGATATGCTCTATTACGGCCCATGCTATGCTCAGGCCGTCAAAGGTGGAGGTCCCCCTGCCGATCTCGTCTAGTATCAGTAGGCTGTTTGATGTGGCGTTACGCAAAATATTTGCGACCTCGTTCATCTCAACCATGAAGGTAGACTGGCCGCTTGCCAGGTCGTCAGACGCGCCTACCCTTGTAAATATCCTGTCAACTATGCCTATGTTCGCTTTTTTTGCGGGAACAAAGCATCCGATCTGAGCCATAAGTACGATCAGAGCCGTCTGGCGCATGTAAGTGGACTTTCCCGCCATGTTCGGTCCGGTGATAACGCTTATGCAGTGGTTCCCGTTGTCGAGATATGTATCGTTTGAGATAAACAGATCGTTTGTTATCATCTGTTCAACCACAGGATGTCTGCCGTCTTTTATGTCTATTATGCCCTTTTCATTAAGCTTTGGCCTTACATATCTGTTCCTTTCGGAGACCAGGGAAAGCGATGAAAAGACATCGAGCCTGGCTATGGCCTTTGCCGTCTTCTGGATCCTCTCAAGCTCGGCTGCGATTGTATCTCTTATCCTACAGAAAAGATCATATTCAAGCGTGGTAAGCTTGTCCTCGGCGTTTAATATAGTGTCCTCAAGCTCCTTAAGCCTTGGAGTCGTATAACGCTCCGCGTTTGCAAGCGTCTGTTTGCGTATGTAGTCCGGCGGGACGAGCTGCTTATAGGAGTTTGTCACTTCAAAGTAGTACCCGAAAACCTTGTTGTACCTGATACGCAGGTTTTTGATCCCCGTGCGCTCCCTGTCCTGCTCCTCAAGCTCGGCAAGCCACTGTTTTCCGTCTCTTTTTGCGCTTCGCAGCATGTCCACGGTCTCGTCAAAGCCGTCCCGTATCATGCTTCCCTCGCGTATCGTCACGGGGGGCTCATCTTCGATTGAGGATCGGATCAACTCGTAAACATCTTCAAGACTGTCGATATCATTTTCGACGTTTAAAAGCTCCCCGCATGAAAATCCTTTTAACACCTTCTTTATCTGCGGCAGCATCTCAAGGGAGTTTCTAAACGCTATGAGATCGCGCGGGTTTGCCGTCTTGTACGTCACTTTGCTGAGGAGGCGTTCAAGGTCATAGATCGGGTTTAAATACTCCCTGATCTCATCCCTTGAGACGCTGTCGCCGCAAAGCTCCTCTATCGCGTCTAGTCTTTGCTCCATTTCAGCCTTTTCGATAAGAGGCTGTTCCAGCATGCTTCTCAAAAGTCTTCCGCCCATGGCCGTTTTTGTCCTGTCAAGCACCCAGAGAAGCGAACCTCGCTTCTGTTTGTCGCGCAGCGTTTCCGTCAGTTCAAGATTCCTTCGCGTCGCGCTGTCAAGCAGCATGTATTTGCTCGTCAGGTACGGATAAATATGTGTAAAATGCGCGAGATCCGTCTTCTGCGTCTCGTAAAGATACTGAAGAAGGCCCCCTGCGGCCAGCATGCCTACGGGAAAATCCTCGATCCCGAGTCCGACAAGCGTATTTACCTTAAAATGCTTTAAGAGCGCCCTCCTGCAGCTTTCATCGTCAAACATCCGGGACTCGAGCGGATTTACGGAAATATGATATTTGCTGCGAAGTCCCTCAAGATCAAAGCCGCTGACCATTAAAGCTTCGTTGTGTATTATCTCCGACGGTTCGTATTTCATCATTTCGTCGTTAAGCTTTTTTAAATCTTCAACCTCCGTCAGATAGAAATCTCCGGTCGTAACATCAGCAACGGAAATGCCTGTCCTGTTGGGGGTATAGACAATGCTCATAAGAAAATTGTTTTTTGATTCCTCCAGGGACTGGACATTTAAGTTTGTCCCGGGGGTCACGACGCGTATAACTTCTCTTTTCACGAGTCCCTTGGCAAGCCTGGGATCCTCCATCTGTTCGCCTATTGCGACCTTATATCCTCTGTTGACCAGCTTGGTCAGATAGCTTTCAACCGCGTGATATGGGACGCCGCACATGGGAGCGCGTTCCTCAAGGCCGCACGCCTTTCCCGTAAGCGTCAGCTCCAGTTCCTTTGACGCCACGAGCGCGTCGTCGAAGAACATTTCATAAAAGTCCCCGAGGCGGTAAAAAAGGATACAGTCAGGGTATTGTTTTTTTGTTTCCATATATTGCTGCATCATGGGAGTCAGGTCTTCCATGGGAATTTTATCCGGCATTGGTTTGTACTCCTGTTCTATGAGTGCGTCCGCTGTAACGCAGGGCGGTATGTAAGTATGTAAAAATCATGGCGTAAAATCATGACGCAAATAAGGCAAATACACAACTCGTTGCGCATTTGCCTTAAGTCTACCACAAAATCTTGTTGTTGTAAATCCGAAATCATTTTTCAGGTGCCCAATTCAAAATCATTTTTCAACGGCCCAATTCATACGGTTCTGCCCCCTCCGCCGTATTCAGCCCGAGTAATGCGATGTTTTCACTGCAGACCGCCTAAGCGCGTCGGCACCCGGCGAGGTGCTCTCGATC
>CANQSE010000242.1 GCA_947626405.1 uncultured Acetatifactor sp.
CACGACAATCTGCGCGGTGTAAAGGCGGGCTATGCAAAATTTGAAACCTTTCCAATCTGGAACCTGCCTTTAAAGCATCCGGTAAACCTTGCATACGAAGCGGCCACCGCCGATCTCAACGACGTCAATATGATCGACCCCTTCCACCTGGAAGCCTACGGACAGACCGCCGTAAACTACAACCGCGACATAGAGATTTTTCCTGTGCTCAATGCAATTTTTGAAGGAATTTACGGCACAAATCCCTATAAGTCTCCAACTGACATGGGTGTCAACATGGCCGGGAACTGTATTGTTGACGACGAGGTCTGCTGCCAGGCGTCACGCATGGAGATAATACGCCGCTACTACACTGCCCTGAATAAGGTCGTTAGGGATGAAGGCTCTGAAAACGAGGTTTACAAGATTGAGCTCTTGATGAAGCAGGCGAAGATTTCCACAGATGACAGAGCTGTCACATTGGCTGCAAAAAAGCGTGCGCAGGAGCTTGACGTCCCCACCGCCGCCATCGAGCTTCCGGACGGAAAGATTATCACGTCAAAGACTACCGATTTTCTCGGCGCATCTGCGGCGCTGCTTTTAAACGCCCTGAAATACCTGGCAGGCATCGATCACGACACGCGGCTTATAAGGCCGGAGGCAATCGAGCCAATCCAGGAGCTTAAGGTGCGTTATCTGGGCGGAAAGAATCCAAGACTTCACACGGACGAGGCGCTGATCGCCCTGTCTCTGGCCGCGCTTGGCGATGAGAACGCGGGCCGCGCCATTGCGCAGCTCCCCGCACTTCGCGGCTGCCAGGTGCATACCTCTGTAATGCTCTCGGAGGTAGATATTAAAATGTTTAAAAAGCTTGGCATGGATCTCACAAGCGAGCCTGTCCAGACGGGAAATAAAAGATACTGAGAAATATCCTTCGTGGATATCTGCCGGAGCGAAAATGTACGCTGTCGTTTCCGCCCGGCGGCTTTTCCATAAAAATACAGCGTAGAAAGAGGTTTTTATGCCTGTTAAATATGTATTTGTAACCGGCGGCGTCGTATCCGGACTGGGAAAGGGCATCACGGCCGCTTCGCTGGGACGGCTTTTAAAATCCAGAGGATACAAGGTCACAATGCAGAAGTTTGACCCTTATATCAACATTGATCCCGGCACTATGAATCCCATCCAGCACGGCGAGGTATTCGTTACCGACGACGGCGCAGAGACGGATCTCGACCTTGGGCATTACGAGCGTTTTATAGACGAGAGCCTCGATCGAAATTCAAATGTCACCACCGGAAAGGTATATTGGTCCGTGCTGCAGAAGGAGCGCAGAGGCGATTACGGCGGCGGCACCGTCCAGGTGATTCCGCATATTACAAACGAGATTAAAAGCCGTTTTTACCGCAATTTTACCGATCCGGAAATGCGCATCGCCATTATAGAGGTCGGCGGCACCGTCGGTGATATCGAGAGCCAGCCCTTCCTGGAATCAATCAGGCAGTTCCAGCACGACGTAGGCCACGAAAACGCCATTCTTATCCATGTGACGCTTATCCCCTATATCAGCGCGTCCCAGGAATTAAAGACAAAGCCAACCCAGGCGAGTGTAAAGGATCTTCAGGGAATGGGTATACAGCCGGATATTATAGTCTGCCGCAGCGAGCATCCCCTTGATCAGTCAATAAAGGACAAAATCGCCTTATTCTGCAATGTTCCGAGCAGCCATGTACTGCAGAATCTTGACGTTGAGTACCTTTACGAGGCGCCGCTTGCAATGGAGAAGGAGCGCCTTGCGCAGGTGACATGCGAATGTCTGCATCTTGACTGTCCCGAACCCGATTTGTCCGACTGGGAAAAAATGGTTGACGATCTCAAGCATCCCACCGACTGGATCCAGATCGCCCTTGTAGGAAAATACGTTTCGCTCCATGACGCCTACATAAGCGTGGTGGAAGCCTTAAAACACGGAGGGATCACAAATCATACGACCGTCCGCATCAAGTGGATAGACTCCGAAACCGTCACATCCGAAAACGTGAGGGAGCTTCTTGGCGACTGCAACGGCGTCCTGATCCCCGGAGGCTTCGGCTCACGCGGGATCCAGGGCAAAATCGAAGCAATAACCTATGCCCGCACCACAGGCACTCCGCTTTTGGGGCTCTGTCTCGGGATGCAGCTTACCATAGTGGAATATGCAAGAAATGTGCTGGGATATAACGACGCGCACAGCATAGAGCTTGATCCCTCAACCACACATCCCGTGATCGCGCTGATGCCGGATCAGAACGGCGTGGAGGACATCGGAGGGACCCTTAGGCTTGGAGCCTATCCCTGTGTCCTTGACAAGGATTCCAGAGCATACCGTCTCTATGGCGAGGAAATGATATATGAAAGACACCGCCACCGTTACGAGGTAAACAACGATTACCGCTCCGTCCTCGAAAAGAACGGCCTGCGGCTGTCCGGCACCTCGCCGGACGGGCGTATCGTGGAAATGTGCGAGATTACGGAGCATCCTTTTTATGTGGCAACACAGGGACATCCGGAGCTAAAGTCCCGCCCCAACAAGCCGCATCCTCTGTTTAAGGGCTTTGTGGCGGCCGCGCTTGAAAATAAAAACAAAAACCCGCACAGGGAAGCCTGAAATGCCGGGACGCCTTTGCGGGCATTGCCGAAAATCGCGGCGGACATGAGAAAAACCTGCGGATAAGGACATTCATATGCTTAAAAGAACAATAAGTAAATCAACAGCGTTTATTAAAAAAGAGCCTGTTCTCTGCATAGCGGCGCTTCTGTCGGTGATAACATCTTTCATTGTCCCGCCGTCGTCAGAATATCTGAGCTATATAGACTGGCGCGTCCTTGCGCTGCTTTTTTGTCTGATGCTTGTAGTTGCAGGGCTGCAGAGCATCAATCTTTTCAGATATTTGAGTTCAAAGCTTCTGGGACATATCAGGACAACCCGACAGCTCTGTCTGCTCCTGACTGCCCTCTGCTTCTTCTCGGCGATGCTTATTACCAACGACGTTGCCCTGATCACCTTTGTTCCGGTGTCAATAATGATCCTGGACATGGCAAAGGAAACAGGACTGCTGATTCCCGTGGTTGTGCTTCAGACCATCGCCG
>CANQSE010000243.1 GCA_947626405.1 uncultured Acetatifactor sp.
CGGAGAGCTTCCCGAGGCTATTCAGTCAGCCGGGTATCTCTATACTTTTACCGTTGGAAGAAGCGGAAGTCTGTACGCCTTTAAAGATTATGACGAAAACATTCTGTTCAGTTTTAAACGCGGCGGGACATGGCAGGAGGCAAAGCCTCACGAGTTTGAGCGTTTAGACGGAGTAATTACCGATGCGTCGGAAGAAACTGTGTATTTATACGGTCAGAAAGGCGGCGCAACCGAGATCTGTGATCTTGAGGGGAAAGTGGTTGCCAGGGCTGAGAATAGTGATTACAGTATGAATCCCCTGGTTGAAATGGGCGCAGACGGGCGGATTTATCTGACTAACGGTACAAAGCTGTGGGAGCTTAAGGAAGATGAATGGGAGCTTCTCTGTGATTTTGGCTTAAATGATTATCCTTTTTCCGAGCTTTACGCTATGAAAGAGCAGGGCGACGGAAGCATACTCCTGTACGGCAAGCTTGACGGGGCGGATTGCCTTGTGAGGGCTATGGAAGGAACCGGGGTCGAGCGGGGCGACCGTCAGGAAATCACAATTGCCGTTGATCAGGATGGTCCGTCTGCGCTGGCGGCGAGTATCGCCAGATTTAACAGGCAAAACGATAAATATCACATTACTATAATTACAAGAAATGCTGACGAGGATTCACTGGAGTATCAGGACAGGATTAAACTGGATATTTCTGTCGGGAAGGGTCCCGACATGGTGGAAGAATGGGCTTTGCTAATGTGGGATCCGTCAGGATATATTGAAAACGGATATTTTGCGGGTCTGGACGGGATTATCGAGGATGAGAGCCAGTATATTGCGTCGGCGTTTGATGGCGGAAGGAGAAACGGGATTCTGTACGGTATGCCGTATGACTTTAAGATTCACACCGCCGTTTATTCTGAGGATTTTGCCAAAGGCCGGACATCGTGGACGCTTCAGGAGTTTATGGATGCGGTGGAGGCGTCGGATGCGGAAATTCTTCAGTACGGGTGTGACGCAACGGATATCGTAGTAAAGTACGGCCTGTATGACAATGACAATACGACTTATATCGACTGGGAGAAGGGAGAAAGCCATCTTGACGAGCAGCCTTTTCTGGAATTGCTCGATTTCGCGTCCAGGTATCAGGATCCGGATGCTGGCAAACATTTTGAAACAGATTATGACAGTGAAATGCTCCGGTCGGGGAAGTTGGTGTCAATCTATGACCAAATAGTCGACAGGGATAGGCTGCAAAGAGCGGATGAAGCTTTTGAGGGCAGGGCGGCGATGATTGGTTATCCGAGGTCTGAGGGAAACGGAATCTACGCCGAGAGCCGCTATATATACGTAAACAGCGCATGCGGGTGTATGGATGGAGTCGCGGAATTTTTCCGTTTCCTTTTGTCTGAGAGCGAGCAGACCAGATTTTTGAACTATAAAGGGATTGAAGGAATTGGTATTATGAACTATATTCCCTATTTACCTATATGTCTTAAATCCTTACAGAGTCTGGCAGAATACTGGCAGGCGGGAAAAAACGGATGTACGGATGAACAGATAGAGAAGCTGATGTTTCTTGTGGAGAACTCAAAACCCAGCAATTGGAATGTCACGCAGATTCAAGCTATTGTGAGAGAGGAACTTGCGCCGTATTTTGCCGGAGACAGAACGGCTAAACAGGTCGCCGAGATTTTGGACAACAGGGTGCAGCTTTATCTTGATGAGACACATTAGCAAAAAAATTTACATTTTTAAAAAAAAGACTTGTATTTCATTTCCTGATATAATATAATAACTCTTGCGTTGTAAAAACAATGCATGCACCGCTAGCTCAGTTGGTAGAGCACCTGACTCTTAATCAGGGTGTCCAGGGTTCGAGCCCCTGGCGGTGCATTTGAAGGAACTGATTTTGGGGACGTAAGAGCCTTGGGGTCGGTTCTTTTTTTACCCATTTTATCGCATCATGTTATCCGATGTGTAAAAACTGCTGACAGGCTCTTTATGTCGTAAACCGACAGGCTCTTTTATGTCGGAAAATGTTGACAATGCTCCCCGCAGCGAGTACCATGCTAGTATAGCTGTTTCGACATGGCTCAAGACGGGGGAGGGGACTAAATGAGATTTAACACATCTAAAGTATCTTTGAATAATCTGTGGGATGTGATTACGGAAAATCAGGGAAGGGAATTCAGAACCAAAAAAGGCCTGCCGTTTACCTATACAATAAAGGGAGGAGAGCTTTTTACCGACAGACGTGAGAGGTCCGTCACAAGAAGCACCTTTGAAAAGGCATACGAAAAGCTTCGCCTTGACAGAGCCGTGGAAGGAGCTCCCGAAAGGATTGTGGGACCCAAGACGCTCAACGTATACGGTGCGCCTTACATATGGGCGGTATTTATTGGCATAGGGCTTATTGAGGATGAAGTAAAACAGGAGAAATTTTTGAATTGACTTTTCTGTATATGTTGTGTTATAGTGCAAGTGTGTGGAAAACAGTTTAACGGAGTCTTCCATGCAAATATTTTGGCAACCTTGTTGCCTTATTGATTGAGTTATATTTTTAATTTTATAAGTTGGTTACTATAAACCGGTGCTGATTGTACACCTAACTTGTGAAACGGTCAATAAGAGTAGTAAAAGTAAAATATTTGCTATTTAGACTCTAAAAACCACATAACTGTTACTTTCATACTTTATTTTATGTCCCGACGCCATGGGCAGCGGGTGAAAAACACAGGAAAGTGCAGATTTTCACGGCAGGTGAATTTTATCACCTGCCGTTTTGATCGTTTGCCGCAATACAGACATGTGCATTGCGAGGTTTTAACGAAGGAGCTGCCATGAGCGAAAAAATTACTCTCTATGGATTTAACAATCTGACTAAGGCTCTGAGCTTTAACATTTACGACATTTGTTATGCTCAGACGCAGCGGGAGCAAAAGGATTATATCGCCTATATTGACAAACAGTATAACTCTGAGCGTCTGACTAAGATTCTGACCAACGTCACGGACATGATCGGAGCAAAGGTTTTAAATATATCAAGTCAGGATTATGAACCTCAGGGCAGTTCAGTGACGATTCTGATTGCGGAACACAGCATGATACCGGCGGGAGACAC
>CANQSE010000244.1 GCA_947626405.1 uncultured Acetatifactor sp.
CACCTTTTGACACGGGAACATATCTCCGATCCAGTGAACGCTTCCGATCACAAAATCATACGGATATTCTGCAAGTTTTTTCAAAGATTTTTCATATAAATGAGGTTCTCCAAATTCAATCCCTGCCAGGACCTCTACCGTCCGGCAAATACCTTGTATCTCATCAAACCTGGCCCAAAATCTGTCGGCGGAATAATAATTATATCCGTAATCATTTATGTTCAGATCTACATGATCCGTAAAGCAAATGGTCGTTATGCCTTTCTTTTCCGCTTCAGAAATATAATCCTCCATTTTCGCTTCCGAATCACAGGAAAATTCTGTATGTATGTGCATATCCCTCACGGCTTTTACCTCTGAAAAACACGATTTTTTAACTGACCGATCTGCTTTACCGCTGCAAAACCTTTAATTAAACTTGAAAATTTTCTGGCAGATTTTATATGCCCTTACCGATATCCCCCTTCCGCCGCGGCCCGGCAGGTTCATCGTCCCGCCCATAATTCCGCTGCGCATCCACGTATAAAGCTTTTTATCCTTACTCTTTAAATATTTCCAGAGTTCTTTTTTCTTTTGCAGATTTTCCTTCGTGCCGGAGCGGATCAGCAATACGGAGGAAACCGTGGTTATGATCTCCAGATAATTCCTCATATACTGATATCTGCGCTTGTCCTTTACAAGCTCCGCCTTGCGCTCCGTAAGGTAGTCTATCATCTTACGGTTTACAAAGAGCTGCTGGTCGATTCTCGATATCATAACCTCCTCGTTGACCGACTGATCCTCCCGACCGATATAGTAACGGTAAAAATTCACGTCAAGATAATACATGTTCCGTACATACGGCAAAGGTTCAAATACATAGAGGTTGTCCACGTAAAAGGTGTGCTCCGGCAGTCTTAAGCCACATTCCTTCAAAAGCTTAGTGCGAAAAATCACCGAGTGCATGAGTATGTAATGTCCCTTAAGGAAATGGCGGCAGTCAGCCCATGTGAAAATTTTGTCCTGTGGGAGCGTGTGGCGGTACTGAATCACCTTTTTACGCTTCTCTCCCTCTTTTTCGTAGACGTAATTGCTGACCAGCATGTCAAGCGTACTGTCCCCTCCGGTCAGGCTTCTCAGCGTGTCAAGGATCTTAAGATAGGCTTCCTCCTTAACCCAGTCGTCGCTGTCCACAACCTTGAAATAGAGCCCGCTTGCAGCGTCGATTCCGGCGTTTACCGCCGAGCCGTGTCCGCCGTTTTCCTTGTGAATCGCCCTCACTACAGAAGGATAACGCGCCTCGTATTCATCGGCGATCTCCCCGGTGCGATCCTTGGTGGAGCCGTCGTCCACAATGAGGATCTCAACATCCTCCCCTCCCTTGAGAAGCGATTCAACGCACCTTCTCATATAATTTTCCGAATTATAACACGGTACAGCAATCGTAAGCAGCTTCACTTTTTCATGTCCTCCCCTTAATACCTTTTATGTAGCAAAATCCATTATACCGCAAGCGCAGAAAAGGAAGCGCCGCGACAGCGGCATTTACTTTTCAAGCGGCGGATCCCAGGTATAATCGACGCGACAGCGTCGTCTGCCGATTTCATCGGCAGAAATTCTGCGTAGCAGAATTATTATACCACATAAAAGACATCTTGGGAACGAACTCCATGCGGCAAAACCTTAAACTTTCATTAAGAATGGGCGGCTTTCATAAGCCGGCACACATCCCCTCCGTTTCTGCATGGCACTCTTGCCGCCGGAACCGAGCGTGACGCGCTCAGGGTGTGTCCGGACTGATCGTCGAAAAAAATCTGCGCCCCGAACGCTTTGAGGACGTCGTGCTTATTAAGCCCTCCGAGGAAAAAAGCCTCATCCACCCTCACATTCCAGGCGCGCATGGTGCGGATCACCCTCTCGTGCGCCGGTGCGCTGCGCGATGTCACAAGAGCCGTTCTCAGGGGACAGTTTTCCGTCCCAAGGCTCCGCTGAAGATCAGAAAGCTTTTTTAAGAAGCGGGCAAACGGTCCGGCGTCCAGCGGTTCTTTGGCATGAAGCTTCTCGTTTTCCTCAAAAGCCAGAAGCCCGCGCTCCTGAAAGATACGCTCCGACTGATCGCCGAATATTACCGCGTCACCGTCAAAGGCAATCCTTATCTGTGATGTCGGCATCGGTATCACCTGCGGAGTCCGCTCCGTACAGATTATACCCGCGGCAATGCCGCTGTCCACTGCGCTCTGCACGTCGTCCTCGTAGGCCGACAGAAAAAGATCCGTGTGGAAAGCCGCAAGATACGGAGCAAGAGAGGCTCCGCTTACAAGAACCGACCGCGTGATCGGCAGATCGTAATGAGAAATGGCGTTAAAGACGCGCAGGGAGGTATCGGGGCTGTTTCGGGACATTATGATAACCTCCACAAGCTCCTTTCCTCCGCAGCGCTCATTGAGCTTTAAAAGCGATCTTATAAGCTGAAAACCGGGTCCCGGCTTTAAGATCTCCTGTTCGTGCTCCACCTGGTAACGGCAGTATTCCTCAAGACCCCGTCTCTCAAAAATCTCATTTTCAGCAGTCAGGTCAAACAAGGCTCTTGACGATACGCCTATCACCATTTTTTCGTCCAGATCGTATGCCATATGCGCTCCCTCCCGTCCGATCAGCCGGACCGTCATGTCTGAGATATAACATACGGAATCCGAAAGGGGCGGTGCGCAGCCTCTATCTCATGCGGCTGCACTCGTAGCGCTCTTTTGTAATCAGGCAGGTTTTGAGGGCTTCATATCGCTCCTCCACGTCGCCTTCTTCAATCTCAATGTCGCAGGCGATAGCCATTGTGGTAATCATGTCGTTTGTGATGCGGTGGTGCAGACCGGCCAGTATGTTTAAGCGCTGTCCGTAGTCGTCCGCATCGAGAAACTCCATCACCATCGGGTCAGGTTCTTCATTTTCCCCCGTCTCCTGACGTTCAAACCTAAGCTCCTGAACCGCGTCGGGATATTTCTCCCTGTCAACTCTGCCTGTGAACATTTCAAGAGGTCTGGCGTAAGTCTTACCCCCGCCGTCAAGCGCCTGATATATCACAAGCTGCTCACCGGTTTCCGTGTGCTCGGCCACCGCCGTCACACGATACA
>CANQSE010000245.1 GCA_947626405.1 uncultured Acetatifactor sp.
GCACATCGACGTGTACAGGCGGCCCGTTCATAATCAGTGTGCCTTTTTCAAGGTCAACATGGAAAAATGTCATCTCGTTGCTTTCATGGTTCAATGACACAAGGAATTTGTTGTTGGGGAAAAGGCTCGCGTCCTTCGGATATTTCCCGCTTATGGGCAGGCAGAAAATCTTTGTAAGCATGCCCGTCTTCTGATCCACCTTAAAGAGGACGGCCGAATTGTCTCCCGCGTTTGTGCTCAAAAGATAATTCCTGTCCTCGGAAAAAGTCAGTGCGCTTGCGGCGTTCCCTTCTCCCTCTTGACAGTATCTATGGTCTGAATTTTTTCAAACTCAGGGAGCCCATCTTTTTCCTCGTATGTATATACGTCAATATAGCATTTCCACTCGTGAACGATGTAAATAAATCTCCCGTCCCTTGAGAGCTTTATATGCCTTGGCGCGGACTCAAGCTCGCTGCGCAGCACATCCACAAGCGAAACCTTCCCGTTTACCGCGTCAAAACGGTATACATTCACGTGATCCATTCCCTGATCCGCCACCAGGAGATATTTGTTGTCATGCGTCATTCTTGCGCAGTTGATGTGAGGTCTGAAATTGCGCTCGGCGACCGTTCCAAGACCCTTGTGGAATATCTCGTCTGTGATTTCACCGACGCTTCCGTCCTCATTTATGCGCAGTACAGTGAGCTTTCCGTCATGGTAACCCGCCACAAAAAGATATCTGTTAGTATAATCGGTGGAAATATAACAGCCCCTCATCCCGTTGATCGTGGCAAGATTTATCATCTCGAGCCCGCCGTCCTTCTTTATCCTGTATGATTCCACACCGAAATCCGTTATGGAATAAAGGAAGCGGTTGTTGTGCGATATAGTCACGTACGAGGAATTTGTGACCTCCACCTGATCCTTTTCCCTGAACCTTCCGTTCTCAAGATCCACGTCATATATCTTGATGCCGTGCTTGTCCCCCTGTGTGTAAGTGGACACATACGCGACATACCTTTCCTTCTCCGCAGCCATGTGGGATATGCCTCCTTCTCTGCTTAAGTGCATACCATAAATATAACACAAATCGCTGTTTTGTGAAATACTTTTTTTACCCGCCCGCGACTAAGCGGACGGGCGGTCAACCTCCATGGGGACCGCCCGCTTTTCATGCGCTTTTTTACGCTTTTTTCATGCGCCTTTCATGTTTTAGTTGTCACATTCGCAGCTTTCGCAGCCGCAGTTGTCACGGCCGTTTATAGACGGATAATCCTGCCAGTTCGAGGGGTTGGATGTATTAATTCCACAGCCGCTGCCTTCAAAGCCGCCTGCGTTCCTCCCTCTAAATTCTCCTGTTCTGTCGTTTCCGCCGCTGCAGAGGTTTACGCGCTCCGAAACTCCGCCGCTGCGCTGCTGTGCGCCGCAGCCGCTGCCGCACGCACAACTGAGCAGAAGTAACAAAAAGATACAGTTCATATTTTTCACCGCACTTTTATTTTACGGTATTTTATGCCGTAAATCTCCTGCCTGTGCATGGTCTTTTTTATTCCTGCGGCTTTTTTTCATCATACGTCTTATACTGGCAAACGTCTCCTTCTCCCCTCTCCTTGCAAGCATTTTAAGGAGCAGCTCAAGCTTTCTTCTTGTATCGGGATGGAGCGGCGCCCTGACAGTTCCCCTGTTGTAATATTTAAGCGGGGATGCGTCGGTATAATTTTTTCCCTCATAGACCTTGCACGCCGCCACCCTGTCCAGGAACATCTCGACAATGTAACGATCCGGCATGGGCACAGGAGACATTATCCCGGGCGCGTCCTTTAAGCTGTAGTCAATCCAATATTCAAAATGGTGGCGGTTGCGCCCCTTGTGGTGCAGCCAGGCGTCGGAATATCCCTTATCCTCACGTTCCGCGTTGTTGGGGCTTCTGTCTCCCTGATAATATTTTGCTCCCACAATAAATTCCCGCGGGCTGTACTTGGACAGATCGTGAAATATCCCCTGCAGGTAGAGTCCCAGCCTGAAACAGCCCTGAGCCACCAGATATTTGTGTACGGTAATAGTCTTAAAGTGATTCCAAGCTTTTATCATTTTCCCTTACCTGCCGTTATCTGCCGGCACAGTGACGTAAACCGCTATGCTTCTGGGAGGTATTCTGCATAGCTGCTGCTCCCCCGCGCCTTCAGCCTTCCCGTCGCGCTGCGCGGCGTCGCTTTTTACATCAACTCGTCCTTTCTTCTCCACTGGAGCCCCTGGAATCCCTGAACCACCTGGAATCCCTGAACCACCTGGAATCCCTGAATCTCCTGAATTATCCGGAAGCCTTGAATCAGTGGAGAACGAAAACTCCCATTTCATTCCCCTTGGCGGCCTTGGGAGCGCGAGATCATGGCTCTCCCAGTGCATATTTATCGCAAGATACAAAAGGCCCTCGCTTTCTTTACACCCTCCGTATTTTTCACACATAAGCACGCCCGCGTGGCGGAGACTGCTTTCCGTCTGAAGCTTCCAGGCATACCGACCGTGGTATGAAAGATCCGGATAGCCGCACCCCAGCCAGTCCATCATGCGAAGCTGTGTGTCAGGGTGTAAAATTGGATGCTCAGCCCTGAAGCTCACCAGACGTTTCCAGAAGTCAAGGATTTCAGTCAAGCCATGTCACGGAATTGTCCTGACAGTACGGATTGTTATTTCCCTTCTGTGAGTTGCCGAACTCATCTCCCATAAAGATAAGCGGCGTGGACTGTCCGAATATAAGGAAGCACATGGCGTTTTTAATCTGTCCCGTGCGAAGCTGCCGCGTCTTTTTTCTGCGTGCCGTTCCCTCCTCGCCGCAGTTCCAGCTATAGTTAATGTCGCTGCCGTCCCTGTTGTCTTCCCCGTTGTCCTCATTGTGCTTGCGCTCATATGAGACCAGATCTGCCAGAGTAAAACCGCCGTAATTTGTCAGGTAGTGTATGGCTCCGGCTTTTTCCGGTATGCGCCGCAGATTGTACAGCGCATTGTAGAGCATGCCGTCGTCCCCCTTAAGGAAACGCCGCATGACGCAGCACCAGTCGTCGTTATATTCCGCCACGTGCGGGAAGGATGGCCGCTCCCCATCCCCATAGAGAAGA
>CANQSE010000246.1 GCA_947626405.1 uncultured Acetatifactor sp.
ACGGAATTTTTAAAAAGAGCCGCGGAGCAGATCCCCGGGATGTATGTGCCGCGTTTCTATGAGGCTTCGTATAATCCCGACGGCACCTTAAAAAGCTTTATGCCGACTAAAAGCGGAATACCTGCGGTTGTGAGGAAGGAGATCGTCACGGACTTTGGCGGGACATTTTATCCCGTGCGCCCGATTGTCCCCTACATAAAGGTCACTCAGGACAGAGTCGTGCTTGAAATTCAGAGGGGCTGCATAAGAGGCTGCCGTTTCTGTCAGGCGGGGCAGATTTACAGACCCGTGAGAGAGCGTAACGTGGAGGAGCTTAAGCAATACGCAAAAGACATGTTAAAGGCCACGGGACATGAGGAAATATCCTTAAGCTCCCTTAGCTCAAGCGATTATTCGGCGCTGCCCGAGCTGATTGATTTTCTGATGGAGGAATGTGCGGGGAGCAATACAAATATTTCGCTTCCGTCATTAAGGATCGACGCATTTTCGCTGGATGTGATGAGCAAGGTCCAGGACGTTAAAAAATCGAGCCTTACATTCGCGCCCGAGGCGGGGAGCCAGCGCCTTAGAAACGTGATAAACAAGGGACTAACGGAGGAAGACATACTAAACGGCGCAAGGATGGCGTTTCTTGGAGGGTGGACAAGGGTAAAGCTCTATTTCATGCTCGGGCTGCCGACGGAGACCAGGGAGGACATAATCGGGATCGCCGAGCTTTCAAACAAGATTGCCGCGCTTTTTTATGAGACGGTTCCAAAGGAAAAGAGGACAAACGGCAGGGTGCAGATCGTATCAAGCACATCATTTTTTGTGCCGAAGCCCTTCACGCCGTTTCAGTGGGCGCGTCAGTGTACGGCGGAGGAGTTTCTTGAAAAGGCGTATATTACAAGAACCGCCGTGTCAGAGCAGCTTAATCAGAAAAGCATAAAATACAACTGGCACGAAGCGGACGCCAGTGTGCTCGAGGGCGTACTCGCAAGAGGAGACAGGAGACTGTCCGGTGTGATACGCAAAGCTTATGAAAAGGGAGCGATATTTGACGCCTGGGGGGAATATTTTGACAATTCCAGATGGCTCGAGGCTATGGAGGAAAACGGACTTACGCCGGATTTTTACACCCACAGGCAGCGTCCTGCAGGCGAGCTTCTGCCGTGGGATTTTATAGACTGCGGAGTCACAAAGGAATTTCTTTTGAGGGAGTGGGAAAAGGCGCTTTGTGAGGAAACCTCCGAAAACTGCAGACTGAAATGTCAGGGATGCGGTGCGAGCGTATTCGGCTGCGGCATATGCACCGTCCCGCGTGGACAGACGAGCAAGGCTCACACGTGAATTTGCGCCTGGGCGTCACAAATTCACCTGATGGCAGACGCGAAAAACGCTCAAAGGCGAATTAATTCGCCTTGGAGAGGGGTAGTATGAAGCTTAGAATAAAATTTATAAAAAAAGGGCCGCTTCGCTTTATCGGACACCTGGACGTGATGCGTTATTTTCAGAAGGCAATCCGGCGGGCGGGCATAGACGTGGCGTACACATCGGGATTCAGTCCGCATCAGATCATGTCATTTGCCGCACCTCTGGGCGTGGGTCTTGAGAGCAACGGAGAATATATGGATATCGTGGTCAATTCTATGCCGGAGGGCGAAGACGGGGAGACGCCCTGCGAAAGAATTGTCTCTATGCTTGACGCGGCGGGCGTTAAGGAGCTTAAAGCCGTGTCTGCAAGGCTCCTTGAGGACAATGCAAAAAACGTCATGTCAGCCGTGGCGGCCGCCTCCTATACGGTACGCTTCAGAGAAGGCGCACAGCCTGAAATGACGCGGGCTGAGCTTGACGCGGCGGTTGAAAGATTCCTTGCCATGAAAGAAATCCCTGTCGTGAAAGAGACAAAAAGCGGCACAAGACAGATTGATCTGCGAGCCGGAATATATGAATTTTACCAAAAGGAAGACGACGGAGCGTTTTATATGCTTGTAGATGCCTCCAGCGCCGGAAATATAAAGCCCGTAAAGGTCATGGAGACATTCCTTGAACAAAACGGCTTAAAACTTCAGAAAAACGCCCTGTTTATCACAAGGGAGGATATTTATACGCGGTCCGCTGACGACGAAACGACATTTGTGTCACTTGGACAGGAGGGAAAGCCATGAGCCGCAGAATCCCGCCGAAGCCCTCCGTCACCATATCAGAGGGAGAGAGGGGACTTTGGGAGACGGAAAACGGAAAGCTGATCTTTACCGAATACAGGGGAAGACCCTGTGCTCTTTTGATGCACGAAAAGCTGACGGCAGCGTCATTTTTTCGGCCGGAAAACAGCGCCGGAATAGGTGCTGTATATCTCGGCAGGATTAAGAACATTGCGCGAAATATCGATGCCTGTTTTGTTGAGATTTTTTCGGGCGAGGTGTGCTTTCTGCCCATGAAAAAGGCGTTGTCGCCTTTTCTTGTCAACAGGGTGTACGACGGAAGACTGCTCGAGGGCGACGAGATACTTGTGCAGATAGAGCGCGACGCGCAGAAAAACAAGCAGGCGTCCGTTACGGCGGAGGTTTCCATATCTGACGAATGGTTCGCTCTTTCGCTCGGCTCCGACGGCCTGCATTATTCATCGCGGCTTGACAGAGAAGAAAAGCAGCGTATCGGAGATTCCCTCCGTGATGCGGGTATTATCTGCGATGGAAGGATAACGCATGATAAAGAAAAGCTTTTTTCATCGGCAGTTCCCTTTGCCGTGCCGCCCATAAGCGCTGTGGCGAGGACAAGGCTGGGGGAGGAGACTGATGCCGCCGCGCACTTTAGGGATATTGCGGACCGGATGGCGTCTCTGCTTATTACGGCGCACACAAGGAGCCTGTATAGCTGCTTAAGGCCCGCGCCGCCTCTGTGGGAAAAGGCTTTTGACTTCCTTGCCGCGCCTGAGGAATACAGCGAGATTGTCACGGATGATCCCAAACTGTATGAAAAATTAAGTAGTTATTGCGAAGACAGGTTCCCTCAAAAGGAAGTCCGGCTTTACGAGGACAGCGCCATAACGCTTTCACAGCTTTATTCGTTAAAATCACGACTTGACGCCGCCCTGCAGC
>CANQSE010000247.1 GCA_947626405.1 uncultured Acetatifactor sp.
GTATCCGGCGTGTACCCCGAGGAGGCCATTGCATAGGTTGCAAGCGCCCTCTGGCTTGAGTCCACCTGGATAATCAGACCGTCGTCGGACTCCTTGTGCCTTATTCCGGCGTCGTTTAAAATATCTACGATCCTCGCCGCCTCAACGCTGGTCTCACAGGCGTAAAGCTGCGTGTATTCCGGTCTCGATATAAAATATATGATAAAAGCAAATACAAAGATCACCACCGCGGTCATAGACACGATAATGGTCTTCTGTTTGGAGGTGAACCTGTTCCACCAGTCCAAAATCTTCTGAAGCAGTTCCTTGAGCCTGTCAACCATTGTATTTCTCCCCTGGATATTTAATCTCCCTCAATATCATGCAGAGGCGTCAGATCTGCATCTGCATGATTTCCTTGTACGCCTCCAGGAGTTTGTCGCGGACCGCCACCGTATACTGCAGCGCTGTGGAAGCCTTCTGCATGGCGTTTGTAAGATCATGGGTGTTCTGAGTCTCGCCCAGAGCAAACTTGATCTCCTCATCCTCCCAGTCGGAGAGATAGCTGTTGGTAGTCTTTATATTGTCTATGGCCGTGTTTAAAAAGGAATCAAACAGCGTTCCGTCCACCGTATTATCCTTTGGGATCAGCGAACCTGTCATGGAAGCTTCCTCGATATTGTTCGGCCTCGTCACAGCCATGAGTCCAGTTATAGCAGATAATTCCATACCATTCTCCATTCCGGATCGCAGCGGCCCCCGGGCACAGCCCGCCCCGCCGTCGGGGCGTCCCGCCGCTCTCCCTATACGTTTACAATTTCACGGTAAATGCACAACGACAAACGGAACCGCTTTCGTCAGGCTCCGTAAACGCCAATGACAAAAATATCAGCCCTTGCCGATGTTAAGTCCCTGCAGCGCCATGGATTTGCTGGCGTTAAAGGCAGTCGCGTTCGCCTCATAGGAACGGCTGGCGTCGATCATATTTGTCATTTCCGTAATAATACTTACATTTGGATATGTAACGTAACCGTTTTCATCCGCATCGGGATGGGAAGGATCGTAAACCATGTTCATCTCCGTCTCCCGATCCTCGTAGACTCCGGAAACCTTTACCCCCTGTCCGGAATAGCCATGTCCGTATACGGCCTCTCCCAGAATGTGGCTGAACGGCGTCTGTCCGCCCTTCTCCGCGAATGTCACCACCTTCCTGCGGTAAGGTCCTCCCTCCGCCGTACGCGTGGTGTAAGCGTTTGCCACGTTCTCCGATATGATATCCATGCGGTATCTCTGAGCCGTCATACCGGACGCGTTAATGTTAAAAGCAGAAAACATACTCATGCCGATTCCCTCCAGTAAATAATCACAAAACAACAAATTTCACCGCAGCCTTAAACGCCGTATTCTACTGCATGGCAGTCTGCAGGTTCATGTACTCCTGGTTTATGCTTGTTATAAGCCCCTGATATTTGATCTGGTTCTGCGCCAGCATCACGTTTTCATTGTCAATGTCAACGTTGTTTCCGTCGATGCGGTACGAGTAGTTCGCATAGTCCGTATAAGGCCGGCCGTTCAGCCTCTCGGGCCTCAGTCCGGCGACCTTTTCATCCATGGTTTCATAGCGGCTCATGCCGAGCTCTTTTTTCAGGATTGACTCAAACTCCACATCCTGGCGCTTATAACCCGGAGTGTCCACGTTTGCGATGTTGTTGGAAATGGCCTGATGGCGGAGCCAGCTTGCGTCCGCAGCCTTGTCCAACACTCTGATGTAATCAAATACGTTGGTCTGGATCATTTTTTCTCCTTTCGTCGGACATATTAAACCCACTTTATTATATTATATTGATTTTTGAAAAAAACTCAATAGATTTTGTAGCAATTTGTCCATTTTACATAATTTGGCTTTAAACAAAAAGGGACTTATTGCCTGAAAAATCAATAAATCCCTTTATCTCTGCCCTGCGGCCATAAAATCCTTTTTATCCTTTATTCTGTTTAAGACAGATCTAACCGCGTCTGCCACTCAGCTTAAGCTCCTTGATCTCGTCCAGCACAACGTCGTTTAGAACCTTTATGTATGTTCCCTTCATGCCGGAGGATCTGGACTCTATAATCCCCGCGCTCTCAAATTTTCTCAGCGCGTTGACAATCACGCTCCTTGTGATGCCTACCCTGTCGGCGATCTTGCTGGCCACCAGGATGCCCTCCGTGCCTCCCAGCTCGTCAAATACGTGCGTGATGGCCTCCATCTCCGAATATGAAAGCGTGCTTATCGCGGATCTCACCACCGCCACCTTGCGGCTTTCCTCTGCATTTTCCTCGTTGACGGCCCGAAGCATCTCAAGCCCGACAACAGTCGTCCCGTACTCGCAGAGTATTATGTCGTCTATGTCGTACTGTGAGCCGCACTTATAGATAAAAAGCGTGCCGAGACGTTCCCCCGCGATCTCGATTGGGGTTATGATAGCCTGAAATTTCCTGATGTCCTGGCTCTCGAAGCCAAGCGTCTTCAGATTGACGTTTTCCTTGGTTGACAATATGCCAAGCAGACGCTCATTAAGCATCGGGTCTATAAAGCCGCCCACGTCTTCGTTTATCAGCTCGTGTATTGAATCAATGTTGTCTGATTTTCCAACGCCGAGGACCTTTCCCTTGCGGCTGATCACAAGGACATTAGAGCAGAGTATCTCGCGCATCACCTTGCAGATGTCGCTGAACACCACCTTGCTGGAGTTGTTGTTATGCAGGAGTTTGCTGATTTTCCTGGTTTTATCCAAAAGCTGTACGCCGCTCATGCTCCTTACCCCGTATCTGTATGCCGCCGTTTACCGCCGTTTACCGCCGTTTGACCGTCCCTCGCCGTAAGCTCGGGACCGAGTGAGATCTACATAGACATTTTATCATAAAGAAATCTAAAAAACAATGTTTAAACTGAAAATTCCAAAACAAATGGTAACAGTTCAGTATTTTTCATGCAAGTCACGCCCTGCACTGCCGTTGTCCTCCCGGCAGACTTGCTTCCGCTCGGTTTCGCACGTAACGGACACCAGGCTCGAAAGTACCTCGCCAGGTGCCGACCGCTCAAACGGTCTGCCGGG
>CANQSE010000248.1 GCA_947626405.1 uncultured Acetatifactor sp.
TATATGCGTTATGGGGCATGTTGATCACGGTAAGACATCCCTGCTTGACGCTATCCGTAAGACAAACGTAATCGACAGGGAGGCCGGCGGAATCACGCAGCATATCGGCGCGTACACAGTCAATGTCGGAGAGCGTACAATCACTTTCCTGGACACTCCCGGACACGAGGCTTTTACAGCCATGCGTATGCGCGGTGCAAATTCCACTGATATCGCAATCCTGGTTGTGGCGGCTGACGACGGCGTGATGCCTCAGACAATAGAGGCCATAAACCATGCAAAGGCCGCAGGAATAGAGATTGTCGTTGCCGTAAACAAGATCGACAAACCCTCCGCAAACGTTGACAGGGTAAAACAGGAGCTGACTGAATACGAGCTGATTGCCACCGACTGGGGCGGCAGCACGGAGTTTGTGCCGGTGTCCGCAAAATCCGGAGAGGGAATAGAGAATCTGCTGGAGACTATTCTGCTGACGGCGGACATTCTGGAGCTTAAGGCGAATCCAAAGCGGCGGGCCAGAGGACTTGTTATCGAGGCTGAGCTTGACAAGGGACGCGGACCTGTGGCGACGGTGCTTGTTCAGAAGGGCACGCTTCACGTGGGCGATTTTATATCCGCCGGAGCATGTCATGGAAAAGTGCGCGCCATGGTTGACGACAAGGGAAAACGCGTAAAAGAGGCAGGACCTTCAATGCCTGTGGAAATTCTGGGCTTAAACGACGTGCCCGGCGCAGGGGAGGTATTCCTTGCCCACGAGAACGACAAGACCGCGAAATCATATGCGGACACCTACCTTGCCCAGAACAAGGAGAGAAAGCTTGAGGAGATACGTTCCAGAATGTCGCTGGACGATCTGTTCTCCCAGATCAAGGAAGGCAACCTAAAGGAGCTCAACCTGATCGTAAAAGCCGATGTACAGGGCAGCGTGGAAGCCGTGAAGCAGTCGCTTTTAAAGCTTTCCAACGAGGAGGTTATAGTAAAGTGCATCCATGGCGGCGTGGGAGCGATAAACGAGTCGGACGTGACGCTGGCAAGCGCGTCAAACGCAATCATTATCGGTTTCAACGTGCGGCTTGACGCCGTGGCAAAGGCCACAGCCGAGCGAGAGGGCGTTGACGTAAGGCCGCCATGAAGGGTATGCTGGATCCCGTATTTGAGGAGAAGGTAATCGGTCATGCGGAGGTAAGGCAGATATTCAAGGCGTCACAGATCGGCAATATTGCCGGATCCTACGTGACGGACGGCATGTTCCAGAGAGGATGCAAGATCAGGATTACACGTGACGGCGAACAGATATATGACGGCTCGCTGGCTTCGCTTAAGCGTTTTAAGGACGATGTTAAGGAAGTGAAGGAGGGCTTTGAGTGCGGTCTTGTGTTTGAGGGATTTGACAAAATCCAGGAGCAGGATATTGTGGAAGCTTATATTATGGTGGAGGTCCCTAGGTAGGGGCGTCTGAAGGCGGGTTTTTATTATGAAAAAAAACAGTTTGAAAAATACCCGTATAAACGGCGAGGTCAGGCGGGCGCTCGCTGAAGTGATACAGGGTGAGATCAAGGATCCAAGGATCAGCCGCTGGACAAGCGTGGTGTCCGCGGAGGTTTCTCCGGACTTAAAAAGCTGTAAGGTATGGCTGAGCGTCCTTGGGAACGATGAGGACAGAAAGGCCACGCTTGAGGGGCTTCGCAGCGCGGAGGGTTTTATCCGCAGCAGGCTGGCAAAGAGCGTAAATCTCAGAAACACTCCGGAGCTTACCTTCGTGATGGATCAGTCGATTGAGTACGGTGTGAATATGACAAGACGTATCGACGAGGTGCTGAGTCTTGACGACGAAAACGCCCGCAGGCGTATGGAGACGGAAGGCGGGTTGAGCGCGGACAAAGATCAGCCGTTGTAAGCCCGCTGCGGAATGGAGAGTGATATGTTGGATCTGCTTAAGGAGTGCCGGGGGGCAGGGCGCATCGGCATAAGCGGCCATACAAGGCCGGACGGCGACTGCGTCGGAGCCACTCTGGGGCTGTGGATGTATTTGAAAAAATGTCTGCCGGAGGCGTCCGTGGAGGTATATCTGGAAAAGCCCGCGGAGATTTTTCAAAAGATAAAGGGATATGACGAAATCATATCTGATTTTCCGGTGCGTGAGCCCTTCGACGTTTTTTTCGCGCTTGACACGGATGCGGAAAGAATGGGGGATGCGGGGAAATATTTCCGCTCCGCCAAAAAGACGATCAATATAGACCATCATCTGAGGCAGTCCGGAAGCGGAGACGTAAATCACCTTGATCCTTCGTCGGGCTCAACCTGCGAACTGATATATGATTTGATGGACGAGGATAAAATGGACAGGGACATAGCCCTGGCGCTTTATACCGGAATAATACATGACACAGGCGTTTTTCAGTATTCATGTACAACTCCCGCCACTATGCAAAAGGGAGCGAAGCTGATAGGCTTCGGAATAGATTTTCCCGAGCTTATACAGGAGACATTTTATCAGAAGACGTATGTGCAGGCACAGATACTGGGACGGGCGCTGATGGAGAGCATACGTTTCCTGGACGGCCGCTGTATTGTAAGCTCGGTGGACAGAAAGACGCTTGATTTTTATAACGCGTCATTTAAGGATCTGGAAGGAATCGTAAATCAGCTCAGAAATATAAAGGGCGTGGAATGTGCCGTATTTATGTACCAGACGGGAGTGCTGGAATATAAGATCAGCCTTAGATCCTCAGAGAAGGTCAATGTGGCGGAGGTGGCGTCGTTTTTTGGCGGCGGCGGTCACGCCAGGGCCGCAGGGTGTACGATGACCGGAACCTTCCACGACTGTGTAAACAATCTGTCCGCCCGTATAGAAGCGCAGCTTAACGACTACGAAAGCGCGGGAGTGATATGATAAACGGAATTATAATCGTTGACAAGGAGCCGGGATTCACCTCCCACGACGTTGTGGCAAAGCTGCGGGGAATCTTCGGACAAAAAAGGATCGGACATACCGGTACGCTGGATCCGGAAGCCACAGGAGTGCTTCCTGTATGCCTGGGAAATGCAACGAAGCTCTGCGACATGCTCACGGAC
>CANQSE010000249.1 GCA_947626405.1 uncultured Acetatifactor sp.
TGACGGGAGAACATCGACATTTCAGGGCTGATTATGATTTATCCGTCAGTTCCGCCGGGGCGCGGTAACCGCACTGCTCGTTTGCGCACACAAGCCTGCTGCCCCTGAAAAGAAGAATATCCCCGCATTTGGGACATTTTTGATCCGACGGCCTCTGCCACACCATAAAGTCGCAGTTGGGGTTGTCGATACATCCGTAGTACCGTCTTCCCTTTTTGGTCTTTTTTGCGACGATATCCTTTCCGCACTTCGGACAGGGCACTCCTATCTTTTCAAAGTAGGGTTTTGTATTGCGGCACTCCGGAAAACCGGGACACGCCAGGAATCTTCCGTGGGGACCGTACTTTATCACCATACGTCTGCCGCAGAGTTCACAGACCTCGTCGCTTTGCTCGTCGGCGATGGTTACGTGCTCAAGCTCCTTCTCCGCCTGCTTTACGGCATCGTCAAGGTCGGGATAAAAGTTTGACACTATAGTCTTCCACCTGACGCTGCCTTCTTCCACGCCGTCTAAAAGGGCCTCCAGATTTGCTGTAAAATTCACATCGACAATGGACGGGAACGCCGTTTTCATCATATTGTTGACAACTTCACCAAGCTCCGTGACATAGAGATTTTTGTTTTCCCTTACCACATACCGTCTTGCAAGGATTGTTGTTATCGTGGGGGCATACGTGCTGGGGCGCCCGATCCCGAGTTCCTCAAGGGCCCTCACCAGAGACGCTTCCGTGTAATGGGCCGGAGGCTGCGTAAAGTGCTGGCAGGGTTCAAACGCCATAAACTCAAGCCTGCTGTCCTTTTCAAGACGCTGCGTTAAGGTGTTTTCGTCCTCCTCGTCCTCCTCGGTCACGTAGACCGACATATATCCGTCAAATTTCCTTCCGGAGGCCGACATCGTAAAAATATGCTCCCCCGCCTGTATCTTTACGGATGTGGTCTCATACCTTGCCGGACTCATGCGGCTTGACACAAAACGCTTCCATATGAGCTGATAAAGCCTGAACAGATCCCTTGGGAGCTGTTCCTTAAGCGCCGCGGGCGTCCGCTCAACATCCGTGGGACGTATGGCCTCGTGCGCGTCCTGAATCTTCTGCCCGTTCTTTTTTTCCGAAACGCCCTCAGCCATATATTCTTTTCCAAAATGCTTTTCTATATATGACGCCGCCATGCTCTCGGCCTCAGCGGAAACACGTGTGGAATCGGTTCTCAGATAAGTTATGAGGCCGACGGTTCCCTCTCCCTCAATATCCACGCCCTCGTAGAGCTGCTGTGCCAGGCGCATTGTCTTCTGAGTGGAGAAATTCAAAAGCTTGCTTGCCTCCTGCTGCAGAGTGGACGTGGTAAAGGGAAGATGCGGCTTCTTGATCCGCTCGCCCTTTTTTATCTCATTTATTTTATATTTGGCGCCCTGGAGGGCGCCCGTCACTTCACGCACGTCCTCCTCACGCGCAAGACTTCGCTTCCCGGCAGTCGTGCCGTAATATCTGGCGCGGACGGGCTTTTTCTCACCCTGCGCCTTAAGGTCTACATCAAGCGTCCAGTATTCCTCGGGAAGAAAGGCGTTTATCTCCTCCTCCCTGTCGCAGATAATCCTCAGCGCTACCGACTGCACCCTTCCCGCGCTCAGTCCCCTCTTGATTTTCGCCCACAGAAGGGGGGAGATTCTATATCCCACCATTCTGTCAAGCGCACGTCTGGCCTGCTGGGCGTCAACAAGGTTCATATTGATCTCCCGAGCGTTTTTGAGCGATTCCTTCACGGCGTTTTTAGTAATTTCATTAAAGGTGATCCTGTATACTTTTTTATCCTGCAGCTTAAGGGCGTGGTACAGGTGCCACGATATGGCCTCTCCCTCTCTGTCGGGGTCGGTTGCAAGATATATTTTTTCCGCCTTTTTTACTTCCTTTCTAAGATTGGCAAGAATGTCCCCCTTGCCGCGTATTGTGATGTACTTCGGCTCATAGTCATGCTCAACGTCAATTCCCAGCGTACTTTTCGGCAGATCCCTCACATGGCCGTTGCTGGCAGCCACCTCGTAACTGGAACCCAGAAATTTTTTTATGGTCTTAACCTTGGCAGGCGATTCCACAATCACCAGATATTTTGCCATAACACATTCCCTTTCCGATATATTCTATAAAAATGATATGTTCTGAAGTCAAAAGAAATCATGACGGTTATCCGTAAAACCGAATCGTGAACAACTATACACCAATTTTTTTGCAGACGCAAGTATTTTTTTAATTTCCATTACAGGGCGCTGTTAATTTCCGATGCAGGGCGCACGACGACAAAAAGAAATCGCAGGTCATAAGACCTGCGATTTCTTTTTGGGATAAAGCTGTCCCGATGAAAAGGAAAACAGCTGATAGGGGAATCGAACCCCTGTTTCCGCCGTGAGAGGGCGGCGTCTTAACCGCTTGACCAATCAGCCATTTTACTTCCTTGCGAACGGTACTTGTTCATAATAATACAACAACGGAAGAAAAGCAAGCACTTTTTTTATTTTTTTTACGCGCGATTCGACATTTCACGACATACAGGACATCCGATACCGATATCATGCCAGATCAAATATGCTAAGCTGGTTTGACTCAGGCAGATTTCCCAGCAGGTTCAGGGAATCCATAAGATCCACCAGATTCTTTGAAACCCTTGTGCGCTCCCTGAAATCGTCCTTTGACAGGAAAGGCCCGTCCTTTGCGGCCTCCGCCACGGCTTCCGCCGCCTTGTCTCCCAGTCCCTCTATTGTATTCAGGGCAGGCATAAGCTTTCCGTCCACGATGAGAAATGTCCTTGGCTGCGCCCTGAAGATGTCTATGGGCGTAAACTCAAAGCCCCTCGCGTACATCTCCTGTACTATGCGCATATCGTTATAAGCGGCCTCCTCCCTGTTTGACAGGGGCTCTGCTCCCGCTTCCCTGTTTGCGCTTGCCTCCATCCGCCGCCTGTAATCACTCATAACGGCTTCCAGGTGCTCCCTGCCCCTGCACATTATCTCGTATGAAAAAGCTTTTGCTCGGATGCTGAAAAATGCGCCGTAATAAGCC
>CANQSE010000250.1 GCA_947626405.1 uncultured Acetatifactor sp.
TTCCCCTCAAATTCCGCCACAGCGCCGAAGGGTCTGACACGAGGCTGTCCCTCGCTGTCCACAGTGGCAACATAAAACACCGATGTCTTTCTCAGTTCTTCTACAATTCCATTCATAGCTGGTCTCCTTTCCAAATTTATTCGTTGTTAAGCACCTCATTCATCGCCGCAAGTACCGCGGAAACTTCGAGAGGCTTTGAAAGATGCAAATTCATTCCCGCCTGCCGGCTCTTTTCCTCGTCCTCTGCAAATGCGTTTGCCGTCATTGCAAAGATTGGCACAACCGCAGCGTCGGGACGATCCATTGCACGTATCTTTCTGGTCGCCTCAAAACCGTCCATTTTTGGCATCTGAATATCCATAAGTATAAGATCATAGTAATTTACTTCGCTTTCGGCAAAAAGCTCAACAGCCCTTTGACCGTCCTCAGCCTCGTCGATAACGGCGCCTGTGACCGTTCCGAGGAGTTCTACGGCGATTTCACGGTTCAGCTCGTTATCCTCGGCAAGCAGAATATGCTTTCCATCAAAATTGTAGGTTTTGTTCTCAACCGCCCTTACGTCCGGAGATTTGTCTTTTTTCCAGTCGATTACCCCGGAATTTTCTGTAACGGCAAACGGCAGCTCGACATCAAACTCCGACCCCCTGCCATATTTGCTGTGTACCGAAACACTTCCGCCCATAAGCTCGGAAAATCTGCGCACAATCGACAGTCCAAGACCTGTCCCGCCGTATTTATGAGTTATCTCGGCATTTTCCTGTTCAAATGCCTCAAATATCTTTTCGAGATTTTCCTCCTTGATGCCCACACCGGTATCCCTGACCGAAAAGCGCAGCAAAACGTAGTCTTCCTCATGCTTAAGCTCGCTGACACCCAGGACTATACTGCCGCCCTCAGGCGTGAACTTGAAAGCATTTGACAGCAGATTTGTGAGTATCTGATTAAGCCGCAGCGAATCCCCGCAGACAAATTCGTCTATCCTGCCGGACAGCGAAATTCTGAACTCTATTCCCTTTTCCTGAGCCTGTAAGCTGTATATATTTTCGATATTTTCAAGGAAAAGGCGCAGGTTGAAAAGCTCGTTTTTTAACTGTATCTTTCCGCTTTCGATCTTCGACATGTCCAGTACATCGTTTATGAGCAGCAAAAGGTGCTTGGACGAGAGCGATACTTTTTTCAGGCAGTCCTCAACCTTTGCAGGATCGTCCGTATTCTGACGCGCAATCTGCGTCATGCCTATAATGCCATTCATGGGCGTGCGGATTTCGTGGCTCATGCGGCTTAAGAACTCGCTTTTTGCAAGACTTGCCTGTTCTGCGGCTTTCTGCGCCTTTTCAGCCGATTCACGCGCGGCCTCAAGCTGCTTTGAGTGCGCTCTCAGATTCATGAGATATATGAAAAAAATGAGCAGAATCAGCAGCATAACTAACGCCATCATTGTGATCGCGTTCCCGTTCAGGCGGCCGCTCAGATTTTCCGTCATTTCATCCACAACCTCATATGGCACTTCCATCAGCATGTACCACTCCGTGCCCTCTATCGGCGCATAATACATGCACATATGTATGCCGGCGGCTTTGAATATCACCATTCCGGAATTGCCGTTTTTGAAATCCTCCTCTATCCGATCAACGGAAAAACCGGAGTCAAAGTCAGCGTATTCCCTGAATTTGGAAATAATATTGCTGCCCTTGGGAAGTTCGGAGAAAAAAGTATTGTAAACGATAAATCCGCCGTCTGCGGTGACGATGCTCGCGTTAGTCTGACCGTCCGCGCTTCTTAGAAACAGATGCTGCCCGATCGAATCAGCCGTAAACCCCGCAATGATTGCGATTATTTCAGTATCTCCCAGGCGTATCGGCGGTATCTGCGTACCGAGGACAATCATATTATTGTCCAGGAAGGTTTCATTGTAGGATATAAGTTTATCCTTTCCGTTTAGCAGATCCGCAAGAAAACTGAGTTTTGAGGCTGCGGGGCGCTTCCCGTCCCTGCTGTAATAAAATCCGTCCCTGTCGATAAACGCCATAAACTCAAAGTCATTGTTCAGCTCGGCATCAGTTATGAATCTTTCCATTGCTTCCGGGCTTTTCATATCATCGTCGTTAAAGCTTTCCGCCACGGCCTTCAGGCCGCTGTACCTCATCGAAAGTCCCGATTTAAAGTTGGCCTGCGTCAGATTTGTCATTTCCCGCAGGTACATTGTGTTCATATCTTCAGTAAAACCGGATGTTATCACCGCAGCAGCGGCGATAAGCCAGCCAACCAGAAGGCATACAAGCACAATTGCCAGAATCAGCACGACAAAAAACCGCCCATGTGAAATCCTATTGCCTCGGCCTTCACTCATTTTTATCCACCGGTGTGATCCTTCCCTCAATCTGCGACACTATTTCTTCATCGTTATGACTGATGATGTATTCTTCAAGTATACTATGTAAAGTATATTCCGTTTCGCTGACAAGCTTCACATTTTCTGCTTTAGGGACGTCGCTGCTGTAAACGTTGAGCATGGTAAAGCCGTCGCCGTTGTTGTCCAAATATCCGCTCCTGCCCGCCATGTAATCCGTCACGGCAATAGTATACACATCATCCTCGTCAAGCGGCGAGCCGTCCGGCAGAGTACAGTCCGCAAGCTGCGCGGGAGAATCGGCGTCAGGCGGGGTAAACGAATATTTCAGTCCGGAAACATTGAGGAACCTTCCTCCCGGTATCGTGTCATTTCGTACCATTGTCGACAGACTGTTTGAAAGCATGCTCCTTATGACATCCGCATTAACCTCAAGCACTATTATGTTATCCTGATACGGGCAGACGTAGTCAAGATCATAGCTGTAAATATCGCCTTCATAGAGACTCCCTCTTATGGAACCTCCGTTTACCACAGCGATATCCGCACCTGTTATCTCTCTTACCGCATCGGAGAGCAGGTTCCCGATCTCAGTTTCCTCAAGGCGCACATTATAGTTTTCAACGATCATATCCTTGTCCATTGTGCCGATCAGCGTGGCGTTCTGGCTTCCGCCGCCACTCATATATTC
>CANQSE010000251.1 GCA_947626405.1 uncultured Acetatifactor sp.
GTCATACAAGCTTGATGAAATATCCGAAGATGAGGCGAAAACTAATTTGGCTATTTAATTTTTATTCAATATACTAGGCTCGAAAGGACCTCGCCAAGTGCCGACGTGCACGCACGGTCTGCCAGGAGAACATCGACATTGCCGGGCTGGATACGACGAGAAGGATTGAAATGTTACTGAACTGTTATTGAAAAACAGACTATAAGTCGTAAATTTTATAAGTCATGTGAAAATAAGGCGGAAAAGAGGGACCATGAGGCTGCGAAACATCACCGGATCCAGAGAGGCGATAGCGGAAAGCCCATATGTGATACAGGAGGCGGTACATTCCGAATGTCGCGGAAAATGGAATGAAATTTTCGGAAACGATCACCCTGTAAGAATTGAGATCGGTATGGGAAAGGGTAAATTTATACATACTATGGCCATGAGGAACCCGCAGATCAATTATGTAGGCATAGAAAAATACTCAAGCGTACTGCTGCGTGCCGTTCAGAAGATGGAACGCGAGGAGATTCCGAATCTGAAATTTCTACGCATGGATGCGGAAAGGCTTCTGGATGTTTTTGGCGCGGGCGAGGTGGATCGTATATATCTTAATTTTTCCGATCCCTGGCCAAAGGACAGGCATGCCAAAAGACGTCTTCCCTCCGGAGAGTTTCTGGCTCTGTACAATGTTATACTAAAACCGGGCGGAAGGCTGGAGTTTAAAACCGACAACAGGGAGCTCTTTGATTTTGCCCTTGCGCAGCTTGAGCCCGCGGGGTGGAGAGCGGAGCTTGTAACCTATGATCTTCACGGCGATCCCGCATTGGCTGAGGGAAACGTGATGACGGAATATGAGGAAAAATTTTCCTCTATGGGGAACCCGATTTGTAAATATGTTATCTGCCGGAGAGCGGAATCCTTATGATTATATTTAAATAAAAATGCGCCGGTTCAAGGTGCGGAAAGGCGGAAAGATGGAATACAAATTTACGACAGAAAATTTTGAGACAGAGGTGCTGCAGTCGGATATTCCCGTTCTGGTGGATTTCTACGCAGATTGGTGCGGACCCTGCAAGATGATGGCGCCCGTTGTGGAAAAACTTGCGGAAGAACTGGAAGGCAGAGTCAGGGTAGGTAAGCTTAACGTTGACGAGAGCATGCAGATTGCACAGCAATATCGGGTTTCCAGCATCCCGACATTTATCATTTTCAAAAACGGCAAACCGGAGGCCAGCTACCTGGGAGCTATGTCGCAGGCTGATTTGAAGGATAAGGTTGAAAAGGTACTGTAATGGATAAAAAAATGATACGGTATGAGACTCAAAGGACGCTGGGGAGCGTAGTCGGAGCGTTTCTGTACGCGGCGGGCATTAATCTGTTTGTGGTGCCCGCCGGTTTATACACAGGCGGTGTCATGGGTATCTGCCAGGTGATACGTACGGTTCTCGCGCAGTTTTTCGGACTGCACTTCGACACGTTCGACATTGCCGGCGTGATTTATTATGCGATCAACGTCCCTATTTTTATTGTTGCGTTCAGGAGAATGGGAAGAAAGTTTTTTTCAAAGACTCTCATTACCGTCACAGCAATTACGCTCTTTTTGTCAATGATCCCGATACGCGTCGTCGTGGAGGAACGTATGGCGGCATGTGTGGTTGGAGGAATCATCGCGGGAGCGGGAACGGGCATTATGCTGAGAATGGGTTCTTCCGGCGGAGGAATGGACGTGATTGGCGTGCTGCTTGCCAGGTGGAAGCAGGATTTCAGCGTCGGAAAGGTAAACCTGTTTGTGAATTTTGCGTTGTATGTCGCATGCCTTCTGCTGTTTGACGAGGAGATTGTGGTATTCTGCATTATCTATTCCGCGGTTTATTCCGTGGCTATGGACAGGATCCACACGCAGAATATCAACGTGGAAGCGACCGTTATTACAAAGGCGGACACGGATGCCCTTGAAAAGGAGATCTTTGAGGAACTCAACAGGGGAATAACCAAATGGTCCGTTCAGGGAGCCTACACTCACGAGGATTCACATATCCTGTACATTATGCTGTCAAAATATGAGGTACACCGTCTCCGCGCGTTGATACAGAAGTACGACCCCAAAGCTTTTATTGTGCTGAACGAGGGAGTGACTGTGCTGGGGCATTATCTTAAAAAGCTTTAGCGCGGTTATCCCATATGAAGAAGCAGTATCGCGGCGGCGGACAGCACGATCAGAAATAAAAGATTGTACAGGGTGAACGTCGCCATATATTTCCCTTTCTGCGCTTTTTCACTGTTTGAGTAGGCTCTGAAGGAGATCACGCTGGCAAGAGAGGCGATCAGCGTACCCATACCGCCTATGTTTACGCCGTACAGCAATGCCCTGACCTGATCTGTAAAGCCTGACAGAAGGATGGCGGCCGGGACATTGCTGATAAACTGGCTGCACGCCGCGCTCAGCAAAAACTCCCGTCCCTGGACGAGAGAGTGTAACAGGGAAGAAACGGCAGGAATTTTTTCCATATTGCCTATAAAAAGGAAAAAGAATAAAAAAGTTAAAAGTAAAAAGTAGTCCACATTCCGAAAAAGTGATCTGTCCAGCACAAGCGTCCATAGAATCAGGATTATCAGCATAGCGGGCCAGGTGAGTAATCTCACCACGCAGCTCAATGCCGTCGCCAGCATGAGAGAATAACAGATCAGTTTTGCTTTTGGGGGCGGTGAGATTTTTTCCGGAGAGGCTACCTCTATTTTTTTAGACGGAAGAAGGCATACGCAGATTGCCAGCAGGATAAGCGAAAGCAGCGTAACAGGCAGCATATAAAGTAAAAACGTACCAATCGGCACAAGGAAGGCTGAGTAAAGGAACAGGTTTTGGGGATTGCCTATGGGGGTCAGCATACTGCCAAGATTGGCGGCGATAGTCTGAAGCACAACCACGGGAATAAGCAGCCCGGTTTCTTGTGCCATGTCGAGGATCATTATTGACACCGGAACAAAGGTGATCAGGGCAACGTCGTTGGTAATAAGCATCGCCGAGAAGAAGCAGA
>CANQSE010000252.1 GCA_947626405.1 uncultured Acetatifactor sp.
CCTGTGCAATATAGTCAAAATGGCTCATCCAGCATACGGTATGAGGCGTCACACCCTGAAACAGTGCCGAAGAAGTATCGACATCCACCTCTGTCTTTCCATACTCCCGAACATCGGCCCGGGCCACTCTGCCTCCGAGCACATGGCTCATAAGCTGAGCGCCATAGCACAATCCAAGCACAGGAACACCAAGTTCAAAAAGTCTGGGAGAACAGCTTGCCGCGCCGTCCTCATAACAGCTGCTCGGACCGCCCGTAAGAATAATCCCTTTGGGATTCATAGATTTTATTTTCTCCAGGTCAGTCTTGTAGGAATAGATTTCACAATAGACATTGCACTCTCTGACACGCCTGGCCACCAGTTGGTTATACTGACCCCCGAAGTCGATAACAATTACCAGTTCTTTTTCCATTTTTTCCTCGCGTTCTGCCGCGGAAGCGGCTGTATGTTTGCAGCAGCGCAAAGCTCACTGTCACTTCTTATAGTATAGGGCAGCGCAGCGTTTTCGTCAAAGTATTTTTAACGGTATTACTTTATGTATTACTTTATGTGTTGCTTTATGTGTTGCTTTATGTGTTGCTTTATGTGTTGCTTTATGAAGCAGGATGCTTTCATTGTCTCATTCCACGGTAAATTCCAGCACTTCAGGCTCTCCCTTCCTGTTCCAGTCCATCAGGAACCAGGCAATACCCGTATTCTGAACGATCCCAATTTCACCGGAAAGGTATTCCCATCCTCTCAGATATTCCCTGCCGTCACGGGTGACAATTTCAAAGCCTGAATATCCCCTGACATTTCCGCCTGCCACATCACCCTTCTTCATATTGGAATCGTAGAGGCTGCCGTCGTCCATACGCGCGTTTTCCGCCGTGTATTCCACAGTCTGGTCAAGATAGGGACAATACGCCTCATAGCTGTCGCTCCCAATGCCGCCCTTTCCGATCCTTACTTCCACAAAAAGACCGGGATCCAAAATGTCCTCAGACGCGGAATCAATATCCAGATCATTCGGAAATTTCATGGGAGTCAGGCTGCCGTTTCGGTATTTCAGAATTTCCTTGTAAAATGAGCCCGAAGCACCGTTTCCTCCGGTATATCCGTCATACACTACCTCCGTCAGTCCGTCGTCGTCCACATCCCCTGATAAAATATCATCAAATCCGTAAATGGTAACCCCGTCCGGAATCGCCTTTTTATATGCAAGCCCACCGTTAATATAAATTGCCACACGGCTCATTTCATAGCTGTCCGGCGTAATCGCCCCCGCGCGCAGTCCGAACACCGCTGCATAATCCTCCTGTCCGTCTCCGTCCAGATCCTTTTTCTTAAAATCCCTGCACTCATAGTAATCCTCAGTCAAAAGTCCGTCATTTTCAAACCGGCTATACAGCTCCTGCGCCTGTTTCTCAGACAATCCCTGTTCTTTTGCAAGCTCAGTCCATTTGTCCTGCACCTCATTGCTCCCTGTATTTTGCTGATATGTCGGCGTATCGTCCGTAAAGCCCTCACTCTCCCTGGGAACATTTATGGAAAAAATAACATAATCTTTATTGTATAAGTCAGAACCCGCAGGTTCAAACCATATAACTCCGTCTCCTATGCAGACTCCCTGCCAGTTTCCAAAAATATTGTTAAAATCCGCCTGCATGACGGCATTTATCACCTCAGGTCCAAAAATCCACTCATGGCTTCTAAATCGCAGAGGATATCTGGCAATCTCAGAAGCCTTTGAATCGTCCAGTTTTTTATTTTCTTCAACCCCCGTTACAAATGCGTCAACATTCTCCTGCAGATACTTCTCCGACAGGGCAATACCGCCAAGGCCAAGATAAACCTCGTCATCGTAAATGACACGCAAATCAACGGAAAGCCCGTCATATAAGCTCTCCCAGTCCTCCTGTTCCAGGCATTGGCGCACCCATTCGGCAAAAGCTCTCTGCCTTTGCCCGCTCCCGAGGAAATCAGCCATTCCTTCCTCAGCAGACTTTTCCTCCAGATGCCGATTAACCGCATAGTCTTCAAACGTTTCCATACCTGCATCAACAGGATCGATAAAATAACATCCCGGGCACTGATCATCCATAATCAGTCCTTCTTCCGTGTTCCGCAGAGTGCAGCAGTAAAATTCAAGTCCTTCCTCCGTCTCCTCCGCCTGGTTTATCTGAATCAGCCCGTTATCCCGCAGCAGGTACTGATAGAGGCAGCCGGGACGCGCCTGCTCCAGAGCTCGCAGAAATCCCTGTCCGTTTTTATAATTTTTCACATCCTCCCTGGAAATCTCCCTGGCAGCATACAGGCGGAAGGCTTCGCCATCATAGTAAAAAGGATACGCTTTTGCAGTCTTTCCCTGAAATTCCCCCGTATTAATATCATAGCCTGCGTCCTGCGCACCGATCATACATATCAGAGTGTTTCCATCCGCATATTTTTCTCCGGCGTATGATATGTCCGTCAGATAAGCGCATGGCATCCCCTCTCCGTTTACTCCGTAAACCATTGTGTCCGCCGTCTCATTTTGGTATGTTATGAGCACAAAATTTCCATCTGACGTTTCAAGATATTCCGGCTCCTTTTCAAAAGAAAGCCCCTTCTTAAGGCAAACCGCTTCTCCCTCTGACGATACAAACCACAAATCGCCCTCAATAGTATCTTCAGATTCCATTCCTATTTCAACGAACGCCTCAGGTTTTGTATCTCCGTCATAGTCCGTTGCAAAAGCCGTTTCCTTCACGTCGTCTCCGTAATTTCCGGCCTTTCTTACTGCGTCTGTAAACTCCTCAACCGTTTCCCTGTCCACTTCGTATCTTCCGTCATTATTCACGGTATTGACTGATCCATCCTGAGCCTGCCGGCTTTCCTTGCCCGACAGGCTGTTAAGACCTGCCGCCAGAACTACGGCCAGCACAACTGCCGCCGCGGCTATTCCAATCGGCGCTTTCCTGTATGTGAACTACCCATTGTCTAAAGCCAATGGGCTTCCTGCTTCATCGTCCTCGTAACCTACTAACTCCACAGGCGTAA
>CANQSE010000253.1 GCA_947626405.1 uncultured Acetatifactor sp.
CCTCGCGGGTGACAACAGCTATGAAATTTATCTGAGCGATGTGTCGAGACAGAGCGCGCTGGTGACATGGCTTGAGTCGCTGCCGGAGGTGCGGGTCGTCAGATATTCCGAGATAACCGCCGACATCCTAAGCGGCGCAAACCTGTTGATTGCCTATGTGTCGCTGGGCATTATAGCGATCCTGCTTGCGGTGAGCATATTCCTGATAAGCAATACGGTGTCCGTGGGGATTTCCGTGAGATCGGAAGAAATCAACATAATGAAATATATCGGCGCTACGGACTTCTTTGTGAGAGCTCCCTTCGTGCTGGAGGGCATGCTGATCGGCCTGGTGGGAGCGCTGATTCCTCTGTGGATAATATACAGCATTTATAATTACGCTCTGTCTTATGTCGTGGAGAGATTTACCATACTGAGCGGATTCCTTAATTTCCTTTCGGTAGAACAGATTTTTAATACACTGACGCCTATGTCGCTTTTGATCGGAGTCGGAATCGGGTTCCTCGGGAGCGTGACAACAGTGAGAAAGCATCTGCATGTATAGGAAGAAGTATGAGTAAAAATGAATAAAAAAACCAGAATTTGTCTTTGTACTGCCATGCTGATATGTGTTATTATTCTATCAGGAGCAGAATCCTCTGGCGTACCGACGGTCTCGGCGTCTTCACTCACTTCCGAGAGCATAAGGGAAAAGGAAGAACAGATAGCCCGTGCCAGAGAGGACAAGGAAAATCTTCAGAGCGGTCTCACCGATCTTAAAAAGATCAAACAGGATCTCGAATCCAGGCGGTCGGATCTGAAAAGCTATGTGACTGAGCTGGATCGAAACCTTGACGAAATTCAGCTCAGTATCGAAAATCTGAACGCTGAGATCTCGGAGAAAGAGGATGAGATCATTCTGACGCAGAAAGAACTTGATGCGGCGCGCCGACGTGAAAACGATCAGAAGGAATCAATATGCTATTATATCAGGACGGCCTATGAGACAGGGGGCACCACGGTAATTGATATTCTACTTACCTCCTCCGATTTCGGAGATTTCCTGAACAGGGCCGATTATCTGGAAAAGGTTCTCACGTACCAGAACATGCTGTGGGAGAGCTACATTATATCCAGGGAATATGTTGAGCTGTGCGCCCAGCAGCTTGAGCTTGAAAAGGAGATACTGGATCAGACAAAGGCGAACGTAGAGGAACAACAGCACAACATAGAGGATCTGATAGATCAGAAGACGCGTGATATAATCGAATATGAGACGGATATAAATACAAAGGAAAAGGCCATACGGGAGCTTGAGGAGGATATAAAGGCCCAGGACGAGGAGATAGCCGCGCTCGAGGCCGCCGTTGCTGAGGAAAAGAAAAGGATACTTGCTCAGAACGGTTCCGTACTTATATATGACAACGGTGAATTTAAATTCCCTCTCGCCTCTTATACGAGAGTTTCGGACGAATACGGAATGAGGATACATCCCATTCTCGGAGTTGAGCAGTTCCACAACGGCGTTGATTTCGCGGCGCCTAAGGGCACAGCTATTTACGCGGCCTATGACGGAAGGGTGGCTGCGGCGGATTACAGTTCTTCTATGGGCAATTATGTGATGATAGATCACGGCAGCGAACTGTATACAATATACATGCACGCTTCGGAGGTCTACGTCAAGAAGGGCGACATTGTGGTTAAGGGAGAAACAATTGCGGCGGTGGGGAGCACCGGCAGGTCAACGGGAAATCATCTGCATTTCAGCGTGAGGCTTAACGGCGAGTATGTTTCTCCGTGGAACTATTTAAAATAAATATCCCCAAAGGCGGTTTCCGCGGGAGCGCCGCGGGCTGTCAGCGTTACAGGCGCTCAGGAATGGAGATTGATTATGGAACAAAACGAAATCTACTACGATCAAAACACTCAGAAGACATCGGATCCCTCTCCCTCTGCCGGAAAGAAAGAGGGCGGCGGAAAGGGACTGTTCGCGATAGGAATGATCGTGATAGGAATGATCGTCGGGATAGCGCTGACTATGATAATTTTGGGCGTCGGATATCTGGGAGGATATCTGGAATTTGGCTGGCAGAAAGCCATGGCGGACAAAAATGAGGTTTCCCTTGGGAAAAATTCCTTTGTGGACGAGGCGCTTATTTCAAAGCTGCAGGAACTGGAGATGTACATTGACGCGCTGTACTACCTGGATCCGGTAAGCGACGAGGACCTCAGGACCGGCGTTTACAGGGGGCTTATGGATGCGTTAAACGATCCGTATTCGGTCTATTATTCCGCGGAGGAGCTTAAGACCTTTATGGAGCAGACCGAGGGAACGTATTACGGGATCGGCGCATATATGATGCAGGATGAGAAGACGGGTCTTCCGCGGATTTCCGGATTGATACCGGATACGCCTGCCGAGGCGGGGGGACTTCGCGCAAACGACCTGATATACGAGGTGGACGGACAGCCCGTAGCCGATATGGAGCTCGACCAGGCGATCTCCCTCATCAAAGGGCCGGAGGGCACGGAAGTGACGCTTACCGTAATGCGGGAGAACGCGTCGGATTTTATCAAAGTAACCTTAAAGAGAGCCAAGGTTGAGACGCCGACAGTGACTGCGGAAATGTTTGACGATGACATGGCTTATATACAGATTGCGGAATTTGACGACGTCACAGTGGGTCAGTTTGAAAATGCTCTGAATGAGGCGAAAAACTCCGGCATGAAGGGGCTTATAATCGACCTCAGGGGGAACCCCGGGGGGAGTCTGGACGCTGTGGTGGATATATGCAGGATGATACTGCCTGAGGGCATGATAGTATACACTGAGGACAAGAACGGGAAGCGTGTGGAATACACCTGCGACGGAGAAAATGAACTTAAGGTTCCGCTTGTAGTGCTTACCGATTTTAACTCCGCAAGCGCGGCCGAGATTATGGCGGGAGCGATAAAGGATCACGGTATCGGCACACTGGTCGGGACCACCACTTTCGGAAAGGGCATTGTGCAGCAGGTAATTCAGATGCGGG
>CANQSE010000254.1 GCA_947626405.1 uncultured Acetatifactor sp.
GTTTGCCGAGTATAATCAGGTTGCGGCTCAGATCCTTATGACGAAAAATACAATTGTGGACAACCTTAACCGCTATAATGCCCACAATACTTTTTCGGAGCTTCTGAGGATGGGGGCAATCCCAATCGTAAACGAAAACGATACAATAGCGACATATGAGATAGAGTTTGGCGACAACGACACACTGTCCGCGGTCGTGGCGGCGCTGGTTGAGGCTGATCTGCTCATTCTTCTGTCGGATATAGACGGGCTCTACACCGACGACCCGAGGAAAAATCCCGGGGCCGAATTTATACCGCAGGTGGACGAGCTGTCGGACGATTTGATGAGCATGGGAAAGGAAAGCACCGGAAGCAGCGTAGGCACGGGAGGTATGAATACCAAACTGATTGCGGCGAAAATCGCCACCAGGTCAAACGTGGACATGATTATCGCCAACAGCCGGGATATCGGCGTGCTTCACAGGATATTGGACGGAAAGCAGGAGGGGACGCTTTTTGTGGCAAAAAAGGATGAAAATTTTGATCTTCCGGCTTTTCTTAACAACCTGCACAAAAACTAAGACATAATATAAGATGCGGAAAAAATACGTGATATGCGTATTTTAAGGGAATGTATATGGAAGATAAGGGCATAAGCTTCTCTGAGCCGTCAGTCCTTTCGGCCCGGAGGGAAGAAATCCGCAGACAGGCAATTATGCGGCGTGACTTGCTAAGCGGCGAGGAGAGGGCAAGGGGCTCGCTTCTTATGACTGAGAGAATATTGGGACATCAGTTGTTTTACATGTCGGATATTTTTTTGTGCTTTGTGAGTTTCGGAAGCGAAATAGAAACCCGCGACCTCATTAAAGAAGCGCTGAGGCAGGGTAAAAAGGTGTTTGCACCAAAAGTGACGCGTCTGTCAGATTCGCCGCAGATGCGGTTTTACAGGGTTTGCGATCCTGGAGAGCTCTCAGCAGGGTATCGCGGTATCATGGAGCCTTCGGGTACTTCTGAGGAATATTTATATCGCGTGGATGAGGCGGAAAAAACGATGATCCTTATGCCCGGAGCGGCGTTTGACAGACGGAGGAACAGACTTGGGTACGGAAAGGGTTTTTACGATCGCTTCCTGGCAGACAGGGAGATTCTAAAGCTAAGGAGCGTGGCGGTGGGATTTTCCTGCCAGATGGTTGACAGTATACCTGAGCGGGAGGGCGACGTCAGGCCCTCGCAGGTGTTGTGCTTTTAGATAAAATAATTTTTTGACAGGAGAAACTGCTTATGACGGATTTGAGAAAAATGGGAGAGCGCGCAGCCGCGTCAAAACCCGTCCTTCAGGGCATGACGGCACGGGAAAAAAACGATGCGCTTCTTTTTGCGGCCTCTGCGCTTAGAGCGCACAGCGGAGAAATACTGAAAGCAAACAGCGAGGACATGGATGCCGCCGCCGGAAACGGCATGAGCAGCGGCATGCTTGACAGATTGAAGCTGACTGACGAGCGCATCGATGCAATGGCGCAGGGACTTGAGCAGATAGCTGCTCTCGACGACTGCGTGGGAGAGGTCATGGAGGAATTTACGCGCCCGAACGGCCTGAGGATAAGAAAGGTCAGAGTGCCGCTTGGTGTCGTTGGAATAATATATGAAGCGCGTCCAAACGTGACTGCAGACGCCTTCGGCCTGTGCTTCAAGACCGGAAACGCCGTTATATTAAAGGGCGGAAGCGACGCCGTCAGATCAAACGCTGCCATTGTGAAGGTACTGCGCGATGCCCTCGTTGAAAAGGGCGTATGCGGCGATGCGCTGCAGCTTTTCGAGGATACGGATCGGTCAGTCACCGTGGAATTTATGAAGCTTAAGGACTTTGTAGACGTCCTTATCCCGAGAGGGAGCGCCGGACTGATCCGCAGCGTGGTGGAAAACAGCACCATACCTGTTATCGAGACGGGGACAGGCAACTGCCACATCTATGTGGACAGGGATGCCGATCTCGACATGGCGGTGAGAATCGTATACAACGCAAAGACACAGCGGATCGGCGTCTGCAATGCCTGTGAATCTCTGGTGGTTCACAGTGCGGTAAGCGGGACCTTTCTGCCGATGCTAAAAAAGGCTCTGGATGAAAAGAATGTTGAACTCAGAGGTGACGAGAGGGTGCGGCGGATCCTGCCTGACAGCAAAGAGGCGTCCGAGGATGACTACGCCGCGGAGTATCTGGACTACATTCTCTCGCTTAAGACAGTGGATTCCCCCGAGGAGGCAATCGCGCACATAAACAGGTACAACACGAAACATTCCGACTGCATAGTAACGGAGAATGAACAGACGGCGGAAATGTTTTTGAATCAGGTTGACGCCGCATGCGTTTACTGGAACGCGTCCACGCGCTTTACGGACGGCTTTGAGTTTGGCTTCGGCGCGGAGATCGGCATAAGCACCCAGAAGCTTCACGCCAGGGGCCCGATGGGACTTAAGGAGCTTACGTCCTACAAATACGAGATTCGTGGCAGCGGACAGGTGAGAGGATAAATCCGGTCACGACTTGCAGGGAAAAGGCCGAACTGTTACAGAAAAATAATGACGTGAAAACCGTTGCGGCATGAAAAGCCGGGGAAGGGAAGCTTTACATGAAAATATTAAAGGCAGGATACGAGATACTTACGCCCATTTCAGAGAACGGCATAAAGGAGTTACAGTTTATTGAAAAAATCGGGCGCGTCTGCTATAAGAGCGAGGGCAAAATAACCCAGGACGGAGAGAGCGCGGTAAAATTTGTGAAAATGCTCATAAACAGGGGACATGAGGCAATGCTGGAACATTCCGTCCTGTCGGTTAAATTTACGGTTGACAGGGGCGTTTCCCACGAGATTGTGCGCCACAGGATAGCATCCTTTGCCCAGGAGAGCACAAGATATGTCAACTACGCTCTGGACAAATTCGGAAACGAGGTGTGCTTTATCGACCCGCAGGAGGGTATGCGTCTGGACGGAAAGATGAAAGAAATGGACGGGGAAACCCTGGCGGCAGTC
>CANQSE010000255.1 GCA_947626405.1 uncultured Acetatifactor sp.
CTCAAGGTTCTGCTCACTCAGCCCTCCCGCCAGAAAAAAATCCCGTTTCACGCCTCCCAGCAGGCTCCAGTCAAAGAGCGTCCCTGAGCCCGTGCCGCTGTCAAACAAAAGATAATCGGCCTCCGAGTCCAGCCATGCTTCCACATCATGATTTATTTTGGCTTTTACGGCTTTTATCACAGGCTTTCCCGTGACGGCGCGAATGTACCTTATATCCTCCTCAGACTCCGCTCCGTGAAGCTGTGCGGCCTGAATGATGCCGTCCGACAGACATTTAATTATTTTTTCGCAGGAATCGTTTACAAAAACTCCCACGGCGGGCACAGACTGATCCAGTTTTTCACGAAACTGCGCCGCCTGTCTGACTGATATGCTGCGCCTGAAACCCTCCGCAAGGATAAACCCGCAGAAATCCGGACGCACCTCGTTGACATAAACAATATCCTCCGGCCTTGTCATGCCGCAGAGCTTTATCTTGGTTTCCATACTTTTACCCGCTTTGGCCATCTGCTCTCCTGTCATTTGCTCTCCTGTCACCTGCGCTCCTGTCATCCGCACTTCTGTCACCTGCACTTCTTTTATCTACGCTTCAGCCATCTGCTCTCCTGTCATCTGCGCTCTGCCCTCTGAGCATCTTAAGCATTGAAGCCTTGTCGGCGCTGCGCATGAAGGTCTCGCCGATCAGCACTGCGTCGGTGCCGTTTTTTTCAAGCCTTTCAATGTCCTCCCTGGTCTTCATTCCGCTTTCCGACACAAAGAGTATATCTCTCGGGACAAGCTCACGGAGCCTTACGGAGTTTGAAATATCCACCGTAAAATCCTTAAGGTTTCTGTTGTTTACACCTATGATATCCGCGCCCGCGTCCAGGGCCATACGTATCTCCCTCTCGTCATGGGCTTCCACAAGCGCCGAGAGTCCCAGCTCCTTTGCGATCCCTGAATATTCCTCGAGCTGCGTTCTGCTTAAGATGGCGCAGATAAGAAGCACCGCGTCCGCACCGAGCAGCTTTGCCTCGTAGATCATATATTCGTCCACCGTAAAGTCTTTCCTCAAAAGAGGAATCGATACCTCTTTTCTTATGGCGGCAAGATAATCGCCGCTCCCCTGAAAATAATAGGGTTCGGTAAGGATTGACATTGCGTCCGCACCCGCCTTCTCATATTCCGCGGCAATCTTTAAATACGGGAAATCCTCCGCAATTACTCCCTTTGAGGGAGATGCCTTCTTTACTTCACATATAAAGCTCATCCCTGATTTTTTCAGGGCTCTCTGAAACGGAAAACCCGTGTGAGGATCAAGCTCCCCTGCGGCCGCCTTTATTTCCGCCAGAGGTTTTTCCCTCTTTGCCGCGGCGACACGCTCCTTTGTCTTTAAGGCTATTTCATCTAAGATCATATGCTCCCTCTCCCGACTCAGGCATTGGAAAGCTTTATAAATTCTTCAAGCTTTGCGGATGCCCTGCCGCTGTCTATAGTCTCCTCCGCCATCTTTACGGCTTCCTTAAGGCTTGTGGTCTTTCCTGCCACAAACAGCGCTGCAGCGGCGTTGATAACGGCGGCGTCGCGCTTTGCGCCCCTTTCATTTCCGCTTAAAATCGCCCTTGTAATCTCGGCGTTTTCCTGCGGTGTGCCGCCAATAAGCTCGTCTTTGCCGTAACTCCTGAGCCCGACCTCCTCAGGGGTAATTGTATATTTTTTAAACTGTCCGTTGTGGAACGCGCAAACGCTGGTCGGGCCGCATATCGAAATCTCGTCAAGCTTTTCCTGGCCGTACACAACCATTCCCTTTTTTACGCCAAGGTTGCTAAGCACGTGGGCCATGCTCTCCAGAAGGCTCTCGTCATACACTCCCATAACCTGCATCGTCGGCTTTGCCGGATTTGTCAGGGGCCCGAGGATGTTAAACACCGTGCGGATCCCAAGCTCCTTGCGGATAGGGCCGACATACTTCATCGCCGAATGATATTTCTGTGCAAAGAAGAAGCATATTCCGGCCTGACGTATAAGCATTTCCGCCTGTTCAGGCTCAAGCACTATATTAACCCCAAGCGCCTCAAGGCAGTCCGCCGCGCCGGATTTTGAGCTTGCCGCCCTGTTGCCGTGTTTCGCGACAGGTACGCCCGCCGCGGCTATTATAAGGGCCGCGGTTGTGGAAATATTAAAGGAATTGGAGCCGTCGCCGCCCGTGCCGACAATCTCCAGCACTTCCCTGTCAGGATTTACAGCAAGCGCGTGTCTGCGCATCTCCTCCGCTGAACCCGTGATTTCGTCCACCGTCTCACCCTTCATGCTGAGCGCCGTCAGATATGCGCTTTTCTGTACATCGGTAGCCGTTCCGCTCATAATCTCATCCATAACCTGCTTCGCGGTCTCGTATCCGATATCCTCTTTTGCCACCAGCTTCCTAATAGCTTCTCCGATCATTTTTTTACTCCCTTTCTCCGTCTCAGAGACGGTCATAGATTTTATTTCATCCGAATTGTTTTTTCCATTTCCGACTGCGCCCGCGGATTTGTCTCCGATGCCTGAAGGCTTCAGGAAATTTTTCATTATCTGCAGTCCGTCCGGCGTCAGAACAGACTCAGGATGGAACTGTACGCCGTAAACCTCGTATTCCCTGTGCTCCACCGCCATAATTTCCCCGTCCGCGGTCCGCGCCGTGACCTTAAGGCAATCCGGAAGCGTATCGGGATCAGCGGCCAGAGAGTGGTACCTTGCCACCGTGATCTCCCTTTCCATCCCCTTAAAAAGCACGGAATCCGTATCCAGTGCAGCTTTTGACTGCTTGCCGTGCATAAGCTCCTTTGCGTAAGTCACCCTTGCGCCGAACGCCTCGCATATTGCCTGATGTCCCAGGCATATACCGAGGATTGGAATTTTCCCCGCGAAGCGCCTGATAACGTCCTCGCAGATTCCGGCATCAGACGGTCTTCCGGGACCC
>CANQSE010000256.1 GCA_947626405.1 uncultured Acetatifactor sp.
GCGGCTCCCGACGCCGTGATACATTGCGCGGCCTACACTGCGGTGGACGCCGCCGAGGAAAACGTTGAGCTGTGCCGCAGAGTGAACGCCGACGGCCCGAGGAATATTGCGGCGGTCTGTAAAGAGCTGGATATCAAAATGATACAGATCAGCACCGATTATGTGTTTGACGGACAGGGCGAACGTCCGTGGGAGCCTGACGATAAATGTATGCCTCAGAGTGTGTACGGACAGACAAAGTATGAGGGCGAGCAGGCTGTGAGAGAGCTGATTGACAAATACTTTATTGTGCGGATTGCATGGGTTTTTGGAATCAACGGGAAAAATTTCGTAAAAACCATGTTGAACCTGGCCGGGACACATGACACGATACGGGTCGTAAACGATCAGTTCGGCTCTCCCACATACACTTATGATCTGGCAAAGCTTCTGGCCGACATGGTAGTCACCGACAAGTACGGCGTCTACCACGCTACAAATGAGGGAGTCTGCTCCTGGTACGAATTTGCCTGCGCGATATTTAAGGAGGCGGGAGTGGATGTCAGGGTGATACCGGTGACGACGGCTGAGTATGGCGCAAAGGCCAGCCGTCCTGCAAACAGCAGGATGAGCAAGGAAAAGCTGACTGAAATGGGATTTAACAGGCTTCCGGCATGGCAGGACGCCCTGAGAAGGTATATAGCCGAGCTTGGCGGGGAAAATAAATAAGCTGTTTATATTTCGGGACGCAGAGGCTGATATTTTGTGAAAAAAAGGCATTGACAATGCCTGAATAAGTGTGTATACTAATATGGCATGTGTGCGGATGCTTTTTTTGCGTCAAAAAAGTATAAGCCCATGCAGACAATTACATTTAAGAAAGAGGTGAAACAGAATGCCAACATTTAACCAGTTAGTGAGAAAGGGACGTCAGACGACGGTGAAGAAGTCAACAGCGCCTGCGCTGCAGAAGGGTTACAATTCCCTCCATAAGAAGTCTATTAATGCGTCTGCTCCCCAAAAGCGCGGTGTGTGTACTGCGGTAAAGACAGATACTCCCAAGAAGCCTAACTCGGCCCTCAGAAAGATTGCCAGGGTGCGTCTTTCAAACGGTATTGAGGTGACAAGCTACATCCCCGGAGAAGGTCATAATCTGCAGGAGCACAGCGTTGTGCTGATCCGCGGCGGCAGGGTTAAGGATATGCCCGGTGTAAGATATCATATCATCCGCGGCACCCAGGATACCGCAGGCGTAGCTAACAGAAAACAGGCCCGCTCCAAGTATGGCGCTAAGAGGCCTAAGGCCGCTAAGAAGTAATTTCTGCGTCCGCAAAAGCAATCGGGAACTATTGAACTATGATAAGTGTTGGAATTCTGTAATACAGATATAACAGCGCGAACACTAGTAACAAGTGAGTACCGATGATTTATTAGACGGCGGTTTTAAACTGCCGGAGTGATAAGGAGGGAAGAAACGTGCCACGTAGAGGACATATTCAAAAAAGAGACGTATTAGCAGATCCCTTATACAACAACAAGGTGGTGACGAAGCTCATCAACACCATCATGCTGGATGGTAAGAAGGGTGTTGCCCAGAAGATCGTATACGGCGCATTTGCAAAGGTGGAGGAGAAATCCGGAAAGCCGGCGCTGGAAGTGTTTGAGGCAGCCATGAATAATATCATGCCTGTTCTCGAGGTAAAAGCCAGACGTATCGGCGGCGCAACCTATCAGGTGCCCATCGAGGTGAGAGCTGACAGACGCCAGGCTCTCGGTCTCCGCTGGTTGACCATGTTTTCCCGTAAGAGAAGCGAGAAGACCATGGAGGATAAGCTGGCAAACGAAATTATTGACGCATCCAATAATACCGGAGCTGCCGTCAAGAGGAAAGAAGACATGCACAAAATGGCAGAGGCAAACAAGGCATTCTCCCATTACAGGTTCTGATCTCTTTCCATGCAGGGCCTGCGCATGATAAGCGAGGCAAATATTAAAATAGGAGGAAAAAATCTTGGCTGGAAGAGAATATCCGTTAGAGAGAACCAGAAATATAGGTATTATGGCTCATATCGATGCCGGTAAAACCACATTGACCGAGCGTATCTTATATTACACTGGCGTAAATTACAAGATCGGTGACACTCATGAAGGCACTGCAACCATGGACTGGATGGAGCAGGAGCAGGAGAGAGGTATCACCATTACGTCCGCTGCCACCACCTGCCACTGGACCCTTGAAAAAGAGACCAAGCCCATGGAAGGTGCTTTGGAACACCGTATCAACATTATCGACACTCCTGGCCACGTTGATTTTACCGTAGAAGTAGAGCGATCCCTGCGAGTGCTGGACGGCGCTGTGGGCGTTTTCTGTGCGAAGGGCGGTGTTGAGCCTCAGTCTGAAAACGTATGGCGTCAGGCTGACACCTACAATGTTCCCCGTATGGCGTTTATCAACAAGATGGATATACTGGGCGCCAACTTCTATGGCGCGGTGGAGCAGATAAGGACAAGGCTTGGAAAAAATGCCATCGTTCTGCAGCTTCCTATCGGCAAGGAAGAAGATTTTAAGGGAATTATTGATCTGTTTGAAATGAAGGCATATATCTACAACGATGACAAGGGCGACGACATCACCGTCACTGATGATCTTGGAGATATGAAGGAAGATGCCGAGCTGTATCGTTCCGAGCTTATTGAAAAGATATGCGAGCTGGACGACGATCTGATGATGATGTACTTGGAGGGCGAGGAGCCTTCCGTGGAGGATATGAAGAAGGTACTGCGCAAGGCTACATGCGAATGTACGGCTGTTCCTGTATGCTGCGGATCCGCATACCGCAATAAGGGCGTTCAGAAGCTTCTGGATGCTATCCTTGAGTATATGCCGGCGCCTACCGACATTCCCGTTTTTTTTTTCAAGCAGAAGACGGCATACGAGATCGAGAGACACTC
>CANQSE010000257.1 GCA_947626405.1 uncultured Acetatifactor sp.
GACCCCACCTTTCCAGACCTTGCGGAGCTGGAGCAGGCAGCGAAAGTCTTCGTGCTGTGCGTAAAGCTTGTGAGTGTGGAAAAACTGCTTGAACGGCGTCAGGACGCTGCATGCTAAGCCTGAGCGGCGTCAGGACGCTGCATGTTAAAAAGGATGGAAGGACTATGAGTGAATATAAGAGGCTGAGCCGTGAACTGGTGGCAAAGGGAGCCATTATCGACTACTATCAGGACACCATGCAGATTCCAAACGGTAACGTTGCAAAATGGGATCTGATAGACCACAAGGGAGCCGCTGCCGTAATCGCCGTAAGGGACGACGGAAAGCTCCTCATGGTGCGTCAGTACAGAAACGCTCTGGAGCGCGAGACCCTTGAGATTCCCGCGGGAGGACTTAACAGCAGACAGGAACCCACGGACAGGGCCGCAATACGTGAGCTTGAGGAGGAGACCGGGTATACCTGCAGCGAAGTGGAGCTTCTGCTCTCAATTTATACCACGGTGGCTTTCTGCAACGAAAAAATTGATATCTATCTGGCGCGCAGCCTGAAACCTGGAACCCAGCACCTGGACGAGGATGAATATCTGAATGTTGAGGCATACACGCTGGAGGAGCTAAAGAGTATGGTACTGGATAAAAAGATCCAGGATTCCAAGACTGTCTGCGCCATTATGACCTACGCGGCCCTGTGCGGAAAGTGACAGGGCATGTATAGATTCCGGATCACGGGCATACATATGGAGAGACGGAAAGCGTTTCCAAAAACCGGAGCGCCTTCTGATCCTGCGGTTTTTACCGCGCTGAAATGAGGGAAAAGTATGCGGATTCGGATCGGGGATCCGGTATCACGGGAAACGAAGCTCCCGCTGCTGCCGATGTTTTTGGTAAGTCTTGCAGCCGGGATCATAGGAATGAATCTGGGAAAGAGCATTTTGCTGGAAAATACGGGATTGTTTGATGAATACACACTGTATACCATGAAATACATGACCGTTGACAGCAATGCTCTTTTTTCGTATGTGTTAAGGGAGCGTATGGTACATATCCTGTTTCTGGCTGTTCTGTCTACCACTTATCTTGGGCTGGCGGTATGCGCTGGGACGGTTATATGGTACGGGATTTCCGCGGGGGCGTTTGTGGCGTCGCTAATGCTGCGCTATGGCATAAAGGGAATAATGCTTGCAGCCGCGGCGGTGTTTCCCCATTATATTGTCTATGCTCCGACGCTTTTTGCCCTGCTTGTGTGGTGTGAGTCGCTTTACCGCGGAATTTACGGAAAAAAAATAAATATAAGGGAGGACAGAGCGTTCCTCCCCGGAAAAATTGTGCGTCTTGCTGCTATTATGGCGGCCGCGGCCGTGGCATGTATTCTGGAAGCCTATGTCAATCCGTTTATACTGCTTAACTTCCTTAAAGTGTTCTGAAATTTATTCATACTCTGCGATGTCATAGATCAGCCTTTCGGACGCATCCCATCCCAGGCACGGATCGGTTATGGATTTGCCGTAAACGCCTCCGCCCACAGGCTGCGAGCCTTCCACAAGGTAGCTTTCGATCATAACGCCCTTGACAAGTCCGTGGATCTCCCTGTTGAGCTTGCGGCTGTGCATGACCTCTTTTACGATTCTGATCTGCTGCGCAAACTGCTTGCCTGAATTGGAGTGGTTCGCGTCAATGACGCAGGCGGGATTTTTAAGCTCCATTTTCCCGTACATCTCCAAAAGCAGGTTCAGATCCTCATAGTGATAATTGGGAATGTTGTTTCCGTGTTTATTTGTGGCGCCCCGAAGAACGGTATGCGTCAGCTCGTTTCCGGAAGTGTTTACCTCCCAGCCTCGATAGATAAAGGAGTGGGGATGCTGTGCTGCGTATACGGAGTTGAGCATCACGGAAAGGTCTCCGCTGGTGGGATTTTTCATCCCCGCGGCGACGTCAAAGCCGCTGACGGTCAGCCTGTGCTGCTGATCCTCTACCGAGCGGGCGCCTATCGCAACATATGACAAAATATCGGAAAGATATCTCCAGTTTTCAGGATAAAGCATCTCGTCCGCGGAGGTCAGTCCGGATTCCTGTACTGCGCGTATGTGCATTTTTCGCATTGCTATAAGTCCGGCAAGAAAATCAGGCTTCTTTTCGGGATCGGGCTGGTGGACAATGCCCTTGTAGCCCTCGCCAGTGGTCCTGGGTTTGTTTGTATATATCCTTGGGATCAGTATAAGCTTATCCTTTACCTTCTCGTTTATTTTTGCGAGACGGTTGATATATTCGCAGACGGAATCCTCGTTGTCGGCGGAGCATGGCCCTATTATAACAAGAAATTTATTGCTTTTTCCGGTGAGCACGTCTGCGATCTCCGCATCTCTCTCCCTCTTGATTTTCACGAGCTGTTCGGGAAACGGATAATTGTTCCGGATTTCGTCCGGAGTGGGAAGCTTTCTTATAAATTCAAAACTCATCTTAACGTTTACATTCCTTTCCTCTGTGAATCACGGCGCGTTGGTTTTTAGTGCGCCGCATGTGCTAATTATAGTATAAGGAACCCATTTATGCAAGAATTTCATAAAAAGTGAAATAACGGCTTTTAATTGCGGAAATAATGTATGTTTCGTAAATAAAAGGAAGCAGATTCCGGGGGAGTGCTAAATTATTCTGGGGAAATAAAAAAACGGCAAAGTGAAAGGGTGCCGTAAAATCTCCGGGAATTGCAGTTACAAAAGCTGTCGTTACAAAAGCTGTCGTTACAGCAGAAAAGAGGCAAAATGAAAGAAATTGGGAAAACAGTAAAAGAAACTTACGGAGAGGAAGCGTGTGTGGCTGCGTTTGGTTTTTGCAGCACATACATAGACGCCATAGGCTATGATGCCCAGCGGGAGCTGCTGGAGGTGAGAATGGCACACAGCGGACGTATCAGAAGGTATCTTGACGTTCCTG
>CANQSE010000258.1 GCA_947626405.1 uncultured Acetatifactor sp.
AGGTACGCATTGGAACCTGTCACATAGATATCACAGTCAAGATCCACACGCAGGGCATTTACTGCGTCCTCCCAGGCGTCTACCCTTTGGATCTCGTCGAAAAACAGATACATGCGCTTTCCGGAGACGACTTGTTTTTTGACATAAGCGTAGATGTCATCAGAAGTCATTTTCCGAAAATCATTCGATTCAAAGTTCATCTCGACAATCTGCTCCGGATGAATCCCTGTTTCAGTCAAATGAGCGATCATCAGCTTCATAAGGCTTGACTTACCACAGCGCCTTATGCCTGTGATGACTTTTACAGGCTCCGTATCCTGAAAACCGATCAGTTTATTGAGATAACGCTCTCTTTTTTTCAATTTATGGGATTTTATCATTGATCGTACCTCCCGTCACCGCCATAATAGCATAAAAATACGAAAAAATCAAATATTTGCACTAAAGTGCATTAAATTTTGTTTTTGCATATTCCAGACAGCGTTTAATGAGCTTTAGCACAGTAAAACCTTTTGTATATTTTTTCTTTATGCTGCAGAAAATAATTCTCGCACATGAAAGGAAAAAAGCAAAATGAGGATGATTTTTCTGGCGGTTCTGGGAGCAGCCTATGGTCTTCTGGCGGCGGCCGGCGTGTTTACGGTGCTGGTGGCGGTTGGCCTTGTACCGCGGTTTGCGGGCAAAACTCACACGGCTGAAAAAATAGTATTATATGAGGAAACGGTGATTCTGGGAACGGTGTTCGGCTGCGCGATCAGCGTGTTTGCGCGCTATTGTCAGATCGGGAGCTTTCTTAAAGAATTATTCCCGCAGCAGACAGGTATAATTATGGCTGCCGGAAATATTTTTGAGGCGTTATTCGGGATTTTTGCAGGGATGTTTATAGGCTGCCTTGCGCTCGCCATAGCGGAGATGCTTGACAGCATCCCGATTTTTGCCAGACGTATCTCCTTCCGGCACGGACTGGGCTTCGCAATTCTTGGAATGTCGGCGGGAAAAATATGCGGTTCGCTCATTTATTTCTGGGCCGGGCTGTACGGCAGCGCACAGTGACGCGCCCCGGGGAAAGGTAAAGGTAGAACAGGTTGACAAATGCCACGGTGTATCTTAAGTGTGACAGAAACGTTGAAGTCCTCACGGAGGACGTACACATGACGGACATCGGAAATCTGCAGTGTTCGGATCCGGTGGTCAGCGCCAAATTAAACTCGTTAAAGGTCTATAAATTTGCAAAAGGTGAGAAAAAGCGGTGTGTCATAAGCTCACTTGAAATCGTAAAGCTCATGGAAGACGCATGCCCCGGCATCACGGTGCAGGTGATTGGCGAACCGGATATTCTGGTGGAACTTGTAAAGGCGGATAAGTATAAGGGCACGGCGCAATGGCTGAAGGCGGCGTTTGTCTGTCTGGTGAGCTTCTTCGGCACGGCTTTCACAATCATGGCGTATCACAACGATGTGGGGATTAATGAGGTTTTTACCGGAATCCATAAGCTTGTAACGGGGAGTGAGCCACAGGGACTTAATGTGCTTGAGGTGTCTTATTCGCTTGGGCTTGGAATAGGGATTATAGTTTTCTTTAATCATGTAGGCGGCAGAAGGCTCACAAAGGATCCCACCCCCATAGAGGTCGCAATGCGCAATTACGAGGAGGATGTGGACAAGACGCTGATTGCCGCCGCATCCAGGGAGGGAAAGGAAAAAGAAGCGCAATAGCGTGACGGAGTGTCAAAAGACATATCGGTAAACGTCAGGCGGCATGAGAAGCTCAGGTGGCAAGCCCCGCAAACTGAGTCATGTACAGATCGTGGTAGCGTCCACCGGCGGCCAGAAGTTCGCTGTGGTTCCCTGTTTCTACGATCCGCCCCTGATCCATCACCACGATCAGGTCAGCGTCCTGTATGGTGGAGAGTCTGTGGGCGATGATGAGGCTGGTGCGGTTTTCCATGAGTTTAACCATGGCGTCCTGTATGTGTTTTTCCGTCCTGGTATCTACGCTTGATGTGGCTTCGTCGAGGATCAGGATCCGCGGTTTTGCCAGAAATGCTCTTGCGATTGAGAGGAGCTGCCGCTGTCCCTGTGACAGGTTGCAGCCCGACTGAGTGAGCTTTGTGGCATATCCGTCCGGAAGCCTCTGGATCATGGTGTGGCAGTGACAGAGCTGCGCCGCTTCTTCCATCTCACTGTCCGTAATCCCTTCACGGGAGTATTTGAGATTGTTTTCAACCGTGTCGGCAAACAGCACGGTATCCTGAAGCACAATCGCCGTGTTTCGCCGCAGATCGTCGCAGTCGATATCGCGTATGTTTACTCCGTCAATCAGAATCTGTCCGCTGTCAACGTCATAGAAGCGCATGAGAAGGTTGACCACAGTGGTCTTTCCGCTGCCAGTGGAGCCGACAAGGGCTACTTTTTGTCCGGCGTTTACGGTGAGGTTGAAGTTGTGAAGTACGGGATGACCTTCGGTATAGGAAAAGTTTACGTCGCGGAAGGTGATGACGCCGCGGGTCTGTTCCATTGTGTTTTCTCCGCTCTTGTCCTCAGAGGGTTCGTCCATTATGGCGAAAACTCTTTCCGCACCTGCGATTGCGGTCTGGATCTGGCCGTAAATCTGAGCCAGCTCGTCAATGGGGCGTCCGAACTGACGCGCGTAGATGACAAACGCCGAGATTACGCCTATTGTGATGATGCCGCGTGTGGCGAAATAACCTCCGAAAGCGGCAATAATTACAAAACTTATGTTGTTGATTCCGTTCATAACGGGGCCCATTGACCCGCCCAGTATTTCAGCGCGGATCCCGACTTTGGTGAGATCGTCGGAGGTGGCGTTAAATTCCTGTATCACCGCTTCCTCCCGACAGTAGGCGGAAACGGTTTTATACCCTCCGACC
>CANQSE010000259.1 GCA_947626405.1 uncultured Acetatifactor sp.
AGCACTGAGAGCACATACCCTCAATCACCGCTCCGTTGTTGATCTGGACGGATTTTGACTTAATGTTGCCCATAACGATGGCGGAGGCATCCAGAATCACAGGACCATGCACATCTATATCGCCCTTTACCGCTCCCGCGATAGCCGCGCTTGTGGCGCTGATATTTCCTATAACCACGGAGCTTGCACCGATCTTAACCGCACCCTCGCTGCTGATCTCACCGTTGATTTTTGCGCTCTCCGCGTAAATCTCAGCGGCTTTGGAATTTCCGTTGATGTGGCCTGTAATGTTCAGTTTCCCAAAAGCGTCAATGTTTCCGTTTACGGTTCCAATCACGTCCAGAGATCCCTCCGTGGTGATGTCTCCCGTAACGCACATTCCCTCCGTAATTACTGACGTTTCGTCCAATGCTACCCTTGCGCTGCTATTCTCCATGATGTTTTCCGCTCCTTTACTTTCTACTTGGTTTTCTGCTGAATTATCCAGATCCTGCATATTTGCTTCCTCCGCTTTATAAATTGTCTCCGGCTCAGGCTCCGACTCCGGTATCGGCTCAATCTCCGGCTCGGGTTCGGGTTCAGGCTCAGATTCCGGCTCCGATATCGCCTCCGGTATTGGCTCAACCTCCGGTTCAGGCTCTGGCTCGGGCTCAGATTCCGGCTCCAATATTGGCTCAACCTCCGGCTCGGGCTCAAGTGTCAACGTTGGCTCTGGTTCCGACTCCGGTATCGGCTCGTCCTCCGGTTCAGGCTCAAGCTCCGACACTGTCTCCGGTTCAGGCTCAAGTATCAACGTCGACTCCGGTATCGTCTCAATCTCCGGTTCAGGCTCTGATATCGGCTCAATCTCCGGCTCACGCTCAACCTCTGGTATTGTCTCCGGCTCAGGCTCCGGCACCGGCTCAGGCTCAACCTCCGACACTGGCTCAGGTTCTGCCTCAGGTTCCGGCTCGGACGTTACTTCCGGCTCCGTTTTCTTCTCCCACACATCGTCAGGCAGAGGAAAATCATCCAGATTTGCCAGCATTTCTTCCAGAGATCTCTTTGAGAACAGATCCGATGTATCTTCCTCCGTCTCCGTAAATTTCATGGCGGCGGAATCCGAATTTTCTTCTGCGGCAAAATACGCATTTTCCTCTTTTGCCGCAAAATCCGCGGTTTCCTCTTTTGCCGCCGAATCCGCAGTTTCCTCTTTTGCTTCCGGCTCCTGCGGTTTGAGCGCCTTGCCGTCCGGTTTTTCTTTCTCCTCAGACCGTCCGCCGGGTCTCAGCTCGTTTACCGCCTGGGACAGGTCTTCTCTCAGATCCGAAAAAAATCCCATATTTCTTTACCCTCCATTCATTCATCTTTATCCATGTGTATATGCTGAACCGTCTCCGTTTCATCTGTGATCGGAAGTATGACAGTGTCCTCCATGGCGAGAATACGCTCTATGATTCCCGGAAGCGCATCCACGGTAGAAGGCTTCCCCGCCGCGTCATGCATTAGGATCACCGTAGTCTCTCTGCTTTCAATCCCCTTGAGAGCATTTTCCGTAAGCTCGTCCACAGAAAGAGTCTGTCTGCCCCCGTCGCCCGATGCCGCGTTCCAGTCAAAGAATCTCACGCCCCAGCTATCAAGATACTCTGCAAATTCGCGCATATCAATCTCGCTTATCGTGTTTGAGCTTCCGCCCGGAAAACGATAGACATCGCTTATTACTCCCGTCACATCCTCCAGATATTCACGAAGCTTTACAAAATCCTCCGCAAAATCCTCCACAGAAGCATAAATGTCTTTATATTTATGAGTATAGGAGTGCATCCCAAGGGTATGACCCCTTTTCACAATATCAACCAGCGCTTCCCTTGCCCATTCTCCTTCCTTGCCGACTACAAAAAAAGTCGCCTTAACGTCGTACTCATCCAGTATATCAAGGATTGCTTCCGTGTTTGAGCTCGGTCCGTCGTCAAAGGTGAGATATACCTTGTGTGCCGCCGTGATACCGTCAGCGGAATCCTGCGTCTCATCCCCATCGGTATCAGAAGCGCTTTCACCTGACGCATAATCGCCGGTTACAAGGTCATACGGCGTCATTTCCCTGCCCGAATCGTTTTCCTGCCGGCTCCCGCTGCCTGAGGTCTGCGTATTCAGCGTTAGCTCCTGCAGCCTGTCCTGTGACAGACGCGTCTGCCCTCTCATAATTTCCATATCTGCAGACAAAGCTTCAATTTTCTTATTGAGTCCCCTCATTTCGTAAAACAAAACCGTACACATAACAAAGGGAGTCAGTACCACAAGTGCGAAGGTCAGAACTATGACTTTTTTAAGCAGCCGGACACGCTTTCTCCCGCTCTTTTCGCGGCGGGTATTGTCTCCCGACATAGTTTCACCTGATCTCTATATAGACTTTCAGATTTCAGTATAGCATATTCCGCATTTTTGGGAAAGAAAAAAATAAAAAAAGGACACACAAAAATGTCCTTTTTTTATTTCCGCTATTTATCGGCTTTCTTTGCCCCTGCGCTGCTGCCGCATCCTGTGCATCCTCCGCACCCGCTGCAGCCGGCGCATCCTCCGCCGCACCGTCCGTTTCCCCTGCCGCGGATCAGACTCCGGACAATAAAAAACACCGCCACGGCCAAAATCGTTATAATGACAATATCCGGCAGATACTCCATTGTTTCACATCCTTTGATCCTGCATTTTAGTTTTGAGAACCATTCTCATTTTTAGAATAGTCTCTTTTTCCTTTTTTGTCAAGAGGCTTTTTCCTTTTCCCATAAATTCCATATAGCGCCGCCTGGCCCGTCTGCTCGCGGAAACGCCCGCAGATACACCGTCTGTAATAGAGATCAGGGCAGGCGCTCTCCCTGAATCCGTACCAGATTTCCTCAGGAACGT
>CANQSE010000260.1 GCA_947626405.1 uncultured Acetatifactor sp.
TTTAGAGGCCCTAACGGAACCGAAGGAGAGTTTAGAGGCCCTAACGGTACGGAAGGAGAATTTAGAGGCCCTAACGGCCATGTAGGAGATATTTAAAGTCGTAACAGTTCAGCCCCTCCGTCGTATTCAGCCCGATAATGTCGATGTTCTCCCGTCAGACCGTGCGTGCACGTCGGCACTTGGCGAGGTACTTTCGAGCCTAGTGTCCGTTACGTGCTAAGCCGAGCGGAAGCGTGTCTGTCGGGAGAATATCGGCAGTAGCGGACGTGGCTTACATGGGAACGTCTGAACTGACAAGCTGCAGCGCCGTCCGTCAAAGCCCCGGGAAAAATGCGTGCGCATATTTCCCGAGGCCCTTGTTTTAACATGCTGTCCGTTTTAAGTTTTATACTTCAAAAATCAGGTCTCCGTAAGTAGGCATGGGCCATACTTTTTTGTCAACCAGCATCTCAAGGGCATCGACAGGCGCCCTGAGCGCGTCCATTGCCACGCGGATCCTGTCCTTGTAAAAGAAAGCCAGTTCCTTCTGATTTTCGATGGATGCAGCCTCCTTCTCAAGGTCTTCCAGCTCTATAAGGGCTTTCTTCGCACTGGCGAGCTCCCTTGATACATCGTCCAGAAGCGCCGCCTGCACAGAAGCGTCCGCTCCCGCCTCCTTTACGGCGATCACAGTGTCCGCAAGGCTCTTTGTGTATTTTATCACGGCAGGAAGAATCTGCTTTTTAGCCATGTCGATCATTGTAAGCGCTTCAATGTTTATGGTCTTTGAATAGGTTTCGTAAAGAATCTCCTCGCGGGATTCCAGCTCGACCCTGGTAAATATTCCAAACTTTTCAAACAGCTTGATCGCCTTGGGAGTCGTCAGCGTTGACGAAGCCTCGACCATCGATTTAATGTTGGGAAGTCCGCGGCGCTGCGCCTCCGCCACCCATTCGTCGGAATAACCGTCGCCGTTAAAGACGATCCTCTGGTGCTCCGTCATGTACTGCTTGATAAGGTTATGAACAGCCGCGTCAAAGTTGTCAGCCTTTTCCAGTATATCCGCCGCCTCGCAGAAGGCCTCGGCCACAATGGCATTGAGGACCGTGTTGGGGCTGGCAATGGAATCCGCGCTTCCCACCATACGGAACTCAAATTTATTTCCGGTAAACGCAAACGGTGAAGTCCTGTTTCTGTCAGTGGCGTCCTTGTCAAGGTCGGGCAGGGTGGAAACGCCCGTCATCAGTTTTCCGCCCTGAATGGAGTGCGCCGCCTCTCCGGTCTCAACAAGCTGTCTCACCACATCCTCAAGCTGCTCGCCAAGGAACATTGATATGATTGCGGGAGGCGCTTCGTTTGCACCGAGTCTGTGATCATTTCCCACGTCGGAAGCGCTCTGGCGGAGCAGATCCGCATGTGTGTCAACAGCCTTCATAATGCAGGCCAGCACAAGCAGGAACTGAATGTTTTCATTGGGGGTATCTCCGGGATCCAAAAGGTTGACACCATTGTCAGTTCCGAGAGACCAGTTGTTGTGTTTGCCTGATCCGTTTACACCCGCAAAAGGCTTCTCATGCAGCAGACAAGTCAGTCCGTGGCGGCCCGCCACCTTCTTCATTGTCTCCATCACAAGCTGGTTATGATCCACCGCAATATTTGCCGTCTCATAGATAGGAGCAAGCTCATGCTGCGCGGGAGCCACCTCGTTGTGCTGTGTCTTTGCTGTAACGCCCAGCTTCCAGAGCTCTATGTTGAGATCCTTCATATATGCGCCTATCCGCTCGCGGATGGTTCCGAAGTAATGATCCTCAAGCTCCTGACCCTTTGGAGCAGGCGCCCCGAACAATGTACGTCCGGCAAAGATCAGATCTTCGCGCTGTAAATATTTTTCACGGTCAACAAGGAAATATTCCTGCTCGGGTCCAACGCTCGCCACTACCTTTGTGGCTTCCGTGTTGCCGAACAGACGGACAATCCTGAGCGCCTGTTCGCTGACAGCCTCCATTGAGCGAAGCAGGGGCGTCTTCTTGTCAAGCGCCTCTCCGGTGTAGGAGCAGAACGCCGTGGGTATGCAGAGGATCACTCCGGTTGCATCCTCCTTTAAGAAGGCCGGGGAGGTTATATCCCATGCAGTATATCCTCTGGCTTCAAACGTGGCACGCAGGCCGCCGGAGGGGAAAGACGAGGCATCGGGCTCTCCCTTTATCAGTTCCTTTCCGGAAAACTCCATAATCATCCTGCCTTCCTCGTCAGGATGAGTGACAAATGCGTCATGTTTTTCGGCCGTGATTCCTGTAAGCGGCTGGAACCAATGGGTATAGTGCGTAGCGCCGTGCTCTACAGCCCAGTCCTTCATTGCCTTTGCGACCACATCCGCCGCCGCAAGCGAGAGCTCGCCGCCCTGATCCATAACCTTTTTTACCTCTTTGTACACGTTCTTGGGCAAACGCTCCTTCATTTTGCCAAGAGTGAACAGATTGCTGGCGAAAATCTCCTCAACGTTTAATACTTCGCTCATTTTCATTCTCCCTTTCCGTTTATTTGTCCTGCATCCCACATCTGCAAAAAAAGAGTTCCAAAGTAAACCCGTTACTGTGGAACCTCCTCGTTCTCTAATGCCGATGTGAAAGACGATGGCCCGACAAAACCATCTCTTTGTTTTTCTATAAGATACTCTAATTTTTCACAAATTGCAATACCCATTTTTCATTTTCTCATATTTTGTAAAAAATTTGCTTATTTTTGCCTGTCCTCTGTTCAATATGTACAATACAGCCGCTCAGACGCTCTTTATTCGCAGCAGATCATATCTGCATGCTTCCTGTGAAAGCTCCGCCCACACGATCTGTTTTGCATGCGGACAGCTTTCAATCGGCACTCCGTCGGCGTCATACATTG
>CANQSE010000261.1 GCA_947626405.1 uncultured Acetatifactor sp.
TTGTCCCGGGAGAAAATGTCAGAATTACAGTTGCTCCAAAGGGATTTGGAAGCGAAAACATGAGCCGTATTTTTATGCTCAAGCCTGCCGACGGCATAGAGGGCGTGAAAAACGCTGTTATTACCGCGGTTAAGGATGCGGGTCCAAACGCATGCCCACCCATGGTTGTCGGAGTGGGAATAGGGGGAACATTTGAAAAATGCGCACTGCTGGCAAAAAAGGCGTTGACACGTCCGGTGGATCAGGCTTCCGACATTGAATATGTAAGGGAGCTCGAGAAGGAGCTGCTCGAGAGGATCAACCGCAGCGGTATCGGGCCCGGCGGACTTGGAGGGCTCACCACCGCGCTTGCCGTCAATATCGAGACATATCCTACTCACATAGCAGGGCTGCCTGTTGCCGTAAATATCTGCTGTCATGTGAACCGTCATTCGGTGCGGGTGATCTGAAGGGTGCGGGTGATCTGATGACAGCAAAAGCTGAACGAAAACCCGCCGGGTAAAAATCCGACGAAAACAAACCTTATATAGCACAGCATAAAGGAAAAAAGATGAATAAATATGTTAATTTGCCGTTTGAGAAGGATGCCGCTGCTTTGCTTAATGCCGGAGATTACGTTTACCTGACGGGAACGATTTACACGGCCAGAGACGCGGCTCATAAAAGGATGTTTGAAGCCCTGGAAAAAGGTGAAAAGCTTCCCATTGAGCTTAACAACAATGTCATATATTACATGGGACCGTCCCCGGCCAGAGAGGGGAGGGTAATAGGCTCCGCAGGTCCTACCACATCAAGCCGGATGGATAAGTATGCTCCGTCGCTGCTGGATCTTGGGCTTAAAGGTATGATCGGAAAGGGCAGACGGTCCAAAGAAGTAAAAGAGGCTGTAATGCGAAACGGCGCCGTTTATTTTGCGGCGGTAGGAGGGGCAGGAGCGCTGTTGTCTCACGCTATTTTGTCGTCACAGGTGATTGCCTACGACGATCTTGGAACGGAAGCTGTCAGAAGGTTGGAGATCAAAGATTTTCCTGCGATTGTAGTCCTTGATGCCCGTGGGAACGATCTGTATGAAACCGCAGCGCAGGCTTATTGCAGGGAGTAACCGGATGCGACGCATTATTTTGATGGTTTTAAGACTTTTTTTCAAGGCCCCGTATTATTTGCTCGGTATATGGTGGAACGGGAAACGGAAGGACTATGATCTTGAAAGGGCCTACGCCTTTATAAAGAAGGTTACAAAGGCCGCAAATCGGGCGGGCAGAGTTAAGATTGAAGCCTATGGCCTGGAAAACATCCCAAAAGAAAACGGCTTTATATTTTTCCCTAACCATCAGGGGCTTTTTGATGTGCTTGTGTTCCTTGAATCCTGTCCGGTGCCTTTTTCTTTTGTTATGAAAAAGGAAGTCAGCGAAATCATACTCTTAAAACAGGTAGTAAAAGCCCTGAGATCCGAGGTTATCGACAGACAGGATATACGTCAGTCCATGGAGGTCATAAACAGGGTTGCCGAAGCGGTAAAAAACGGAAGAAATTTCCTGATTTTTGCCGAGGGGACCAGAAGCAGAAACGGAAATTCGCTTCTGCCCTTTAAAGGCGGAACTTTTAAGAGCGCAGTTAAGGCCAGGTGCCCAATTGTGCCGTGCGCCCTGATTGATTCATTCAAGCCTTTTGACGAAAAATCAATTGCGCCTGTCACTGTTAAGCTGATTTATCTGCCGCCTATAACTTATGATGAGTATTCTTCAATGAAAACTCCGGAGATTGCGGAATTGGTAAAGAGCAGGATCGAAGATGCCATAGAGAAGTATCTTTCTTCACAGACCGCGCAGGAATGTTAAAAGCCTGAGTTTCTGCATAGGGAGTCTATCATGAAGGAAATAAAAGTTTTCAGCAAAAACAGTACATTTCAAAAATTTGAGGTATTAAAAAGAAATCGGAATAAGCGCTACAGATATAGGGAATTTTTAGTTGAAGGAGTGCGCAGCCTGAATGAGGCGGTAAAAAACAACTGGAAAATCCGTTCTTTTCTATATGATAAAAGCAATCTTTCTGACTGGGCGAAAGATATGATACGCTCTGTGGAGACAGATTGCAATTATTGTCTGCCGTTGGAGCTTATGAAAGAGTTAAGCGGAAAAGATGATACGTCAGAATTGATGGCAGTCATTGAAATGAGAGAGAATCGTTTAGAGAGTGTTCCGCTCTCGGACACGCCGCTTATTGTATTGTTTGACCGCCCGTCGAACAGGGGAAATCTTGGAACGCTGATCCGTTCATGCGATGCGCTTGGCGCGGATATGCTGATAATGACCGGTCATTCGGTAGATTTATACGATCCGGAAGTAGTTGTTTCAGCAATGGGCTCGTTTTTCAATGTGCCGGTTGTCAGAATCACGGATAACTCGGTGCTGTATGATTACATCGCCGGTTTAAAAAACAGATATCCTGATTTTATGACAATAGGAACCACGGCGCACCATGAGCACTCAATTTACAATGTCAATTTAACGGCGCCGCTTATGCTGATGATCGGAAACGAAACCATGGGATTGAACAAAGCGTTTAAGGAGTATTGCGATATGCTTTGTACGATTCCGATGTCGGAAAAATCCTATGCCACATCATTTAATGTAAGCGTCGCCGCCTCCATAATGATGTATGAAATAACAAGGCAGAGAAGATGTAACTGATAATTCCGGAAAGAGAGAAAACGGAACGGAGTGCATACTCTGTATGGAGTGTGTGAAAAGCTGTCCAAAGAAGGCGCTTTGAAAACTGCGGAAACACTGCTGAAACACAAGAAAAAATAGATTGACAAAGATAAAATACTTATGTATAATAAATTTCGCGTCGTAAGTTAAGGGCG
>CANQSE010000262.1 GCA_947626405.1 uncultured Acetatifactor sp.
TTCTCGCAAAGCCCATCCTGAACACTACGTTGTCCAGTCTGCTCTCAAGCATTACCATCAGGTTTTCGCCTGTCGTGCCCTTCATCCTGTCGGCCTTCTCATAATAATTCCTGAAAGGCTTCTCCAGAACGCCATAGATAAACTTTGCCTTCTGCTTCTCGCGAAGCTGGAGTCCGTACTCGCTGACCTTCTTGCCGGCTTTCAGGTTCTGTCTGTTTGACTTTTTGTCATATCCCAACTGGGAAGGTTCCAATCCCAGGGCTCTGCATCTCTTTAATACAGGTACGCGATTTACTGCCATTTTTCTTTTCCCTTTCTTATTGTTTACAGAACCGCTTATGCGGCCCTTCTTCCAACTCATGCCGCTTATGCGGTCACGTTTTTACAAAAATCAGACGCGGCGTCTCTTGGGCGGGCGGCAGCCGTTGTGGGGAACCGGAGTCACGTCACGGATGCTCACAACCTCGAGACCGCATGCGGAAAGCGCCCTTATAGCAGCTTCACGTCCGGAGCCCGGTCCCTTTACAAATACGTCAACGGATTTCAGTCCATGTACCAGGGCAGCCTTTGTGGCCGCCTCCGCTGCCATCTGTGCGGCATATGGAGTAGATTTCCTTGAACCTTTAAAGCCCAGACCACCGGCGCTTGCCCAGCTCAGAGCGTTACCCTCGGTATCTGTCAGGGTAACGATCGTGTTGTTAAATGAGGACTGGATATGCGCCTGTCCGCGTTCAACGTTTTTCTTGACGCGCTTTTTCGTTACTTTTTTTGCAACCTGTTTCGCCATTTTAAACTAACCTACTTTCTTGAGTCTCTGGAATCCGTCTGATTCCATTTTACAGTTACGACATTCTGCCTTTTTACATCTGCAGTTACTTCTTCTTGTTGGCAACGGTTCTCTTGGGACCCTTGCGGGTTCTTGCATTGTTCTTGGTATTCTGTCCGCGAACAGGCAGTCCCTTACGATGACGGATCCCGCGATAACAGCCGATCTCCTGGAGACGCTTGATGTTAAGCGCCACTTCACGCCTTAAATCACCCTCTACTATGACGTTAAGCTTCTCCATTGCCTCGCTGATCTTCTTCACTTCGTCGTCGGTCATATCTCTGACTCTTGTATCAGGATTCACGCCTGCCTCCGCCAGGATCTTGTTGGCGGTAGGTCTGCCGATTCCATACACATAAGTCAGGCCGATCTCAATTCTTTTTTCTCTCGGTAAGTCAACACCTGCGATACGAGCCATTTACGTTTCCTCCATTTCTTTGTGCCTCCACTTTCCGTGGAAAGTCACACCGCACACGCTTGGTCTGTTAATTTGTGTGCAAATACGTTACCAGGTTGATTGGGGCTTTCACCCAACCGGACACAATCCGATCTTTCCAATACGGTCATCCGTCTTGGTATCAACAAGTAATCTCCCGTAAGCTCCATCCCAGTTTTATGATAATCAATGTCACGCAGAGCGTGTCCATTGGTTCAGCCGCACATAAAAACCGGACAGGAACCCACTTCCTCCGTGTCCGCCACTTCGGGCGTACTGAAGCGGTGATTATCCCTGTCTCTGCTTATGCTTCGGATTTTCGCAGATTACTCTGATGCGCCCTTTTCTCTTGATGATCTTGCATTTTTCGCAGACGTTAAACCCTCCTTTCAAAAAAGACCGTTTTACATTATAACACAAGGGTCACCGCATGGCAACCACTTTCTTACATAAATTTCTTGCATAATCTTATATAAATTTCTTTCATAAATTATATATGATTTGTAACAATTAAGCCCCTCAGCCATATTCAGCACGGTAATGTCGATGTTCTCCCGGCAGACCGTTTGAGCACATCGACACTTGGCGAAGTTCTTTCGAGCCTGGTGTCCGTTACGTGCGAAACCGAGCGAAAGCGCGTCTGCCGGAAGAACATCGACAGTGCCGGGCGTGACTTGCAGGGGAAAGTACGAACTGTTGCATCTCAATGTATCAGTTCATCCCCTCCGCCATATTCAGCACGGTAATGCTGATGTTCTCCCGGCAGACCGTTTGAGCACGTCGGCACTTGGCGAGGTTCTTTCGAGCCTAGTGTCCGTTACGTGCGAAACCGAGCGGAAGCGCGTCTGCCGGAAGAACATCGGCAGTGCCGGGCGTGACCTGCAAGGAAAAAGCTGAACCGTTACGACGCGACGCCGTCGTATTCAGCCCGGTAATGCCGGGCGTGACTTGCAGGGCATGCCTTGCAAGGTAAAAGCTTAACCGTTACCGTGATTTCCCGCAAAAACAGATCCGATCATTTATCCCGCCATATGATGCGGCCCTTGCTCAGATCGTAAGGGGACAATTCGAGGGTAACGCGGTCGCCCGGAAGGATACGGATAAAGTTCTGCCGCAGCTTTCCGCTTATATGCGCAAGCACGCGGTGTCCGTTCTCAAGTTCAACCTGGAACATGGTATTCGGCAGCTTTTCAACCACGGTTCCCTCAATTTCAATCACATCATTTTTTGACATAACATTCCTCCGTTTGATTCCTATTTGCCTGTCTTAATTCCTATTTGCCTGTCTTAATTCCGGCTTACATACTGTTTTATTGCGTATCTGATTTCCTCGTCTCTGACAGCTTCGCCACGCGAAAGCCTGCCTGCCAGCTCTGCGTCCACCAAGCGGTTTACAGGCTGAACATGACTGCGCCGCTTTTTTTTCGGATTGCCCACCTTCCTCAACCGTCCGTCGCACAGATACACGAAATCTCCCTCCTCGGCAGCCACTACATAAAGCCCTCCCCTGTCGTGCCCCGCCTTTGAAGTCACAAACTGTCCTATCATAAATATTGCTTCCTTATATTATATGGCCCGGCACTACGACACACG
>CANQSE010000263.1 GCA_947626405.1 uncultured Acetatifactor sp.
GTAAAAAATGTCAAAAAACTGCGCAAGCGGCTCGGGGTTATAGGTGCACGGGCCGCCGCCGATCACAATGGGGCAGTCCTCTCCCCTGTCCTCTGCATCGAGAGGGATCCCGCTTAAATCAAGGATCTGCAGAATGTTTGTATAGCACATCTCGTACTGTATTGTAATTCCCAGAAAATCAAAATCCTTAATCGGGTCCTGGGATTCTAAGGCAAACAGAGGTATCTTATTAAGCCTCATCACCCTGTCGAGATCGACCCATGGCGAAAAAACCCTCTCGCACCATACATCGGGCATGTCGTTTAACATGTGGTACAATATCTGGAGCCCGAGATGCGACATGCCTATCTCGTATATGTCGGGGAAGCACATTGCAAAGCGTATCGCAACGTCCGACGGATCTTTGATAACACAGTTGTATTCGTGTCCTATGTAGCGCTCGGGTTTTTCAATGCTTAACAATATATCGTCCGAAAGAGCTGATTTATCAGGCATATACGGAATCTTCCTTTCAAAATTTTTAAAGACGGCACCGTGTTTACGTTTTGTCCATACTGCGCTTTAAGCTCAGCGCTTTCTTCATCCTGCGCACGTCGTCGGCGTCGGCCTCCCTTTGGGAATAGCGCGTCTCGGCGTAAATCCCGGCCATGGGCTGTTCGTCGAGCCTGCGCCCGCACTCTCCCGCCGTCATCGACTTAAGTCTTTCGCGGCTTCCGCCCGCAAGCTCGCCAACGGAGCTCAGGATACGCTTTTTATAGAGCCGCCTTATTCTCTGGGCGCAGCTTAATCTTGAACTCCACGGCTCCTTTTTTACCGAAATTTTTTCCACATCGCATTTTTCTCTTAAATCCGGCTGCGGCTCACCCTCCGCCCTCTCGCAGGACGCCGCACGTCTTATCGCAAGGAAGCGTAAACGCAAAAAGAGGACAAGCTTGACAAGCGCCACGGCGGCGCAGAAAATCAGGGCGCAGGCGGTGATGATAAGAGCGGCTCTCTCAAGGATTTTCCATATTTCCGTGGTATTTGAGTACAGTCCCGTCTGCGCCGACGGGTCAACAGGCTGCATCTGCGCCTCCCCCATGGGCGGCGTCTGCGCTTTGGGCGAAGACGCTCCGGAAAAAATCCTGCGTATGAAATCCCTTATCCTTCCTTTAATCATCCGCCACAGGTTCGCGTAATTTCCCAGGTTTGCGGCCGCTGTCAGAAGAACCGCTCCGGCGGCTGCAAACACGGCGGTAAGCCCGAATCCCGATCTGAACATCTCCGCAGCCGGAATGTACCCAGCGCTGCTTTCATTGACAGTGATAAATCTTTTATACTGTCTTATATAAAGCGTCAGCGCATAGAGAGAAAGCGCAAATATAAGCGGAAGGATGTAAATAAAGTCTCTGTCCGTGATGCCCTGATAGTGCAGGAAGGTCAGGGAAAAAGCGGTAATCGCCGCCCCCGCGAGGGGATGAAGCGGCGAGGTTTTTACATTATTTTGCGAGCCGATGCGCAGCACAACTGAATACGCGCCGTAGCAAACAGCGCAGAGCCCGAACAGAAAAGCTGACGTCTCTCTGTGAAGGAACCAGAGCGCGGCGGGAACCGGAGGCGCCGCAATAACGTGCAGAAGAAGCATGGGGAAAAATCGCTTTATTTTCACTCGCAGGATTAAATAAAGCGGCTGATAGAGACTGCACAGCGCCCACAGCAGGGCGCTTCCCGCCGGATATGAGCTGTAGCCCGATACAATCTCAAGGGCTGTCAAAACGCCGGAAAACAAAAACCAGTGATTCATCTGCTGTGTGATGAGTTCCTCTATAAGGGAAACTCGCCGTTCATTCCTGCTCATCCTGCAATACCCATCCTTTTTTCAGAGGCGTTATACCTGAGTATGCCGTCCCAGAAGCACGTGCCCGCCTGCAATATCCATCCTTCTTTGCAGTGCCGTCATACCTTAAGGAACTGCACATTGGGATAAAGCTCCTCGGGGAGCTTTGGCGTCTGTTCTCCCGAGACGGGATAGAACCACCTGTAGTCCCGTCCGCTCTCGTGATATTCCCGAATCAGCCCCAAAAAGTCGTCGTAGCTGTTTGGCGAAACAAAGCATGTGATCATCTCCCCTTTGGACGACAGGAGCTTTTCACGAAACGTAGCCGCAAAGTTCACCACAGGCTTTTCAAGATCTATTCTGGCAAGCGCACGGTATATCAAATCCATGTGTCCGTCGCCGGATCTTGGAGGGATTGAAACGTACTGTCCGCTCTCCATATCCCTGCCGTTTCCATAGCATGCGACAAGAAGCCCCTGTTCAAGGAATCCCGCGCACAGTCCCGCAGTGATGCTGATTGCGGCTTCCACACAGTCTTCCTTTTTAAGGATGCCGTCGTCCTCAATATCAAAACATATCTGCACAAACTTAAGCGACGTGTAATTGTTCAGATTTACCTTTAGGTCGTCCGTCCTGGCAGTCGCTTTCCAGTTGATCGAGCGTATGCTGTCGAACGGCTGGTATTCCCTGATTCCGCGAAATTCAAAGGGATCCTCAAGGAGATTTCGCTTGACAATTATATCTCCGCTTATCCTTGTTATGGCCTGTCTTAACTCTCTGCTGTCCCATGGCGCCGGATAAACGTAAAGAAAGGTGTGTACCGCCGCAGATGCCATAAATGTAGTGGTCATAAGCAGATCGGACGCAAGCAGATCGGCTCCGTCGATGACGTAATAGCCGCGTTTAGAGGCCCTGAATTTAAGGATTCTCGTCACTCTCTCGCCGCCCCCTGTGTGGAAAACATCATAGCGGTAATAACGATCCGTGGTCCTCGAGCCCTTTCCCTCACCGAAATCAAGTCTCCGATCAGACAT
>CANQSE010000264.1 GCA_947626405.1 uncultured Acetatifactor sp.
TGGAGGGACTTTTGAAAATCCACCCCGTATCAATAAGATTCAGGACCGGACTTACCGCAGAGCAGAGACAGTCCCTGTGCGGTGAGATGGAAAAGACAGGCGCAGGGCTTGTGCAGAGCGGGGTGCTTCCTTATGTGTATTACCTTGAGGGCGCCGCGGGAGTGAGCGGACTGCCGGGATTTTCGGAGGGAATGTTTACCGTTCAGGACGTAAACTCGGCTCTCGCCGTGGAAGCGGCAGGGATACGCGGGGGAGACTTTGTGGTGGATGTCTGCGCGGCGCCCGGAGGAAAGAGCGTCCTGGCGGCCGAGACGGCGGCGCGTGTGCTTGCCAGGGACAGGACACCGCAAAAGGCGGAGCTTATCCGCGAGACCGCGGACAGGATGGGGACCAATAACGTTACGGTACAGGTCTACGACGGCAGGGTCACGGACGAAGGACTTGTTGAAAAGGCGGACGTGGTTCTTCTGGACGTGCCGTGCTCGGGGCTTGGCGTCATAGGAAAGAAAAGAGACATAAAGTACAGGGTAAAAAGCGAAAACATAAAAGAGATTGTGAAGCTTCAGCGTCAGATAATCGACGCTTCCTGGCGGTATGTAAAGCCGGGAGGGATCCTTCTTTACAGCACATGTACCGTCAGTGTCGGCGAGAACGAGGAAATGGTGCGCTACATTTCAAACGAGCTTCCCTTCGATCCTGTATCTTTGGACGATGTGCTGCCGGAAGCGGCGCTTTCCGCCAGGGAGCGGCTTTCCGCCGAGCGCGTCAGTCTCGGAAAAACCTCGCGGGCGGGACTTACAAAGGAGCAGAGCCTTGCGTGCATCCAGCTCCTTCCGGGATATGCTGAGGGAGACGGTTTTTTTATTGCAAAATTCAGGCGCAGGGTGTGACTGCGCCGTTTTGAATAAAAGCGCAAAGGTAAATTTTCAGATTCCGACCGGTACGCGTGCTGAAGCACGCCAGGGGTATAAAAATGGAAGCATGTGACTTAAAAGACATAAAATCCATGCCTCTTTCGCTGCTTGAGGGGGAGATGGAGACCATGGGGGAAAAGCCGTACCGCGCCGCGCAGCTCTACCGGTGGATGCACGTAAGGCTTGCCAGGGGCTTTGAGGAAATGACGGACCTTTCAAAGGCTTTCCGCAAAAAACTGGAGGAAAATTACGACTTCACCTGTCTTAAGCCGGTGGAGGTACAGGAATCCGCGATTGACGGCACGAGGAAATACCTTTTCCGCCTTGGCGACGGGAACCTTGTGGAGAGCGTGCGGATGAAATACCGTCACGGCGTAAGCGTCTGTATTTCCTCGCAGGTGGGCTGCAGAATGGGGTGCCGCTTCTGTGCGTCAACGCTGAACGGCCTTGAACGCAACCTTACGCCGGGCGAAATGCTTGATCAGGTGTATGCCATACAGCTTGACACGGGGGAGCGCGTCTCAAATGTCGTCGTGATGGGGAGCGGAGAGCCGCTTGATAATTATGATAATCTGCTGGTTTTTCTTAAGATGCTCTCAGACGGAAACGGTCTGAATATCAGTCAGCGAAACATTACCGTATCGACCTGCGGGCTCGTTCCCGAGATAAGGAAGCTGGCGCGGGAAAACCTGCAGATCACGCTTGCTTTGTCGCTCCACGCCTCGAATGACAAGACGCGCAGGGAGCTGATGCCGATCGCACGGAAATATTCTGTGGGCGAGCTTATGGACGCGTGCCGGTATTACGCGGACTGTACGGGCAGACGCATCACCTTTGAGTACAGTCTTGTGGGAGGAAAAAACGATTCGGACAGTGATGCGGAGGGTCTTGCCAGACTTGCCGGACCCATGGGGTGCCACGTGAACCTGATACCCGTAAATCCGGTAAGGGAGCGTGATTACGTGCAGTCAGCGCCGTCAAGAATCAGAGAGTTTCAGAATATTCTCCAAAGAAACAAAGTCAACGTCACAGTGAGGAGAGAGATGGGAAGGGATATCGACGGAGCATGCGGACAGCTCAGAAGGAAATTTCTTTCCTGACAAGGCGGACTTGTTCTTTTCGGACAGTTATGTTACAATGTCTTGTATTGTATGTCGCGGGTGTTTTTTCGACCGGAAAGAGGTATAGACTTGCTAAAAACGTTTTCCATAACCAATATGGGCAGAAAAAGAAAACAGAATCAGGATTTCGTATTTTCCTGTGAACAGCCTGTGGGTAAACTGCCGAACCTTTTTATCGCGGCGGACGGAATGGGCGGACACAACGCGGGGGATTACGCCTCCAAGATGGCGGTGGAGACTATTGTCGAGCGTATACGCGTCTCGTCCTTTACCGAAAGCGAGCGGATCCTTGAGGAGGCGATCTCGGCGGCAAACAGGCTGATACGCGAGAAAGCCAGGGAATCCTCCGATCTTGAGGGCATGGGGACGACAGTTGTTGCGGCCACGTGCCTGGGGGACATTCTCTGTGTGGCCAACGTGGGCGACAGCCGTCTCTACGTGGTAAACGGCAGGGAGATCCGCCAGATCACGAGGGATCATTCCTGGGTTCAGGAGATGGTCAGGCGCGGCGGCATGGGAAAAGAGGAAGCCAAAAATCATCCCGATAAGAACATTATCACCCGTGCCGTGGGCGCAGAGGATGATGTGAAGGCGGATTTCTTTACGGTACGGCTGAAGGAAGGGGATCAGATCCTGATGTGTACGGACGGTCTTACCAATATGCTTGAAGACGAGGAGATCCGCATGATACTGAACGGGGCCAGGGACATTGTCGAGAAGGCCCAGCGGTTGGTGGACGCTGCCAACGACAGAGGCGGACGCGACAATATCAGTGTGATACTGATCGAGCCCGGGGCTTGAG
>CANQSE010000265.1 GCA_947626405.1 uncultured Acetatifactor sp.
GACATGTGATGAAATGTCCCCACTGCGCCGTCTCGCTTTCGGAGCACAGAGGAGGAAAGCTGATATGTCATTACTGCGGGTATCAGGAGCCAAAGCCCTCTGTTTGTCCCGAGTGCGGCTCAGGGTATATAAGCGGCTTCCGCGCCGGAACCCAGCAGATAGAGGAAAAATTAAAGGAGATGTACCCGGGGGTCAGGTGCCTTCGTATGGACGGGGACACTACAAGGACAAAGGACAGCTATCGCGAAATACTTTCAGCCTTCGCGGATCATGAGGCGGATGTGCTTATCGGGACGCAGATGATAGTTAAGGGACACGATTTTCCAAATGTTACGTTTGTGGGTGTGCTGGCTGCGGATCTTTCTCTGTGCGCCGGAGACTACAGGGCGGCGGAGCGGACGTTTCAGCTTCTGACACAGGCTGTCGGAAGGGCGGGGCGCGGTACTCTGCCAGGGGAAGCCGTTATCCAGACATACCAGCCGGATCACTATGCGGTCGTCTGCGCCGCGGCGCAGGATTATGCGGGATTTTACGAGGAGGAGATCCTCTACAGGGAAATGATGGGGTACCCGCCGGCGGCTCACATGCTTGCCGTGCAGGTTTTTTCAGCGAGGGAGGAGGATGCCCGCAGACTGGCCGATCGGCTTGCCGGTCAGGTAAGGGACGTTTTCTGCAAAGATGCGTCAGAAGTCAGGATGATAGGCCCCGCGCCGGCGTCAATTGAAAAGATTAATGATATTTTTAGATTTGTTTTCTATTTGAAATCGGAAAAATATGGTACACTGGTAGAAATAAAGGATATGGCTGAGGAGAAGCTCAGGGAATGGCAGAGCAGGGAGACGGTGCAGTTTGACTTTGATCCCATGAATGTCATGTGACGGCTGATATCGGCAAAAAGCTGTGAGCACAGCGGAAAAGAGGAAAAATGGCAATCAGGAATATACGTGAGTTAGGCGAGGAAGTGCTGACAAAAAAATGCAGGGAAGTCACGGAGATGACGCCGCGCATTAAGGAATTGATTCAGGATATGCTGGAGACAATGTATGATGCAAACGGCGTCGGGCTTGCCGCGCCTCAGGTGGGAGTGCTTAAAAGAATTGTTGTCATCGACACAACGGGAGACGATCCGCATATTCTCATTAATCCAAGAATTGTGGAGAGCAGCGGCGAACAGACGGGACAGGAGGGATGCTTAAGCATCCCGGGAAAGACGGCCCAGGTTACGAGGCCGGCTTACGTTAAGGCCGTGGCGCTTGACGCGGATATGAGGGAATTTGAGCTTGAAGGGACGGAGCTTCTTGCACGCGCAATCTGTCACGAGCTGGATCATCTTGACGGTCATCTTTATATTGAAAAGGCGGAAGGGCCGCTTCAGGACGCGGCGGCCGCCGACGACGAATGATCGGGGGCAGAGCATGAAAATTGTGTTTATGGGAACTCCGGATTTTGCGTCGGGGGCGTTACAGGCCCTTACGGACGCCGGGTACGAGGTTTTGCTTGCGGTTACGCAGCCTGACAAGCCAAAGGGCAGGAGCGGTAAGCCGTCCGCGCCTCCGGTAAAGGAAAAAGCGCTGTCTCTGGGAATACCGGTTTTTCAGCCTGAAAAGATCAGGACGCCGGATTCCGTTGAGCGGCTCAGGAAAGCCGGCGCAGACATTTTTATCGTGGCCGCTTTCGGGCAGATATTGTCACGAGAGATCCTTGACATACCCCAATACGGGTGTCTAAATATCCACGCGTCGCTTCTGCCGCGCTACAGGGGGACCTCTCCGATCCAGCACGCCATACTTGACGGTGAGGAAAAGACCGGAATTACGATTATGCAGATGGACGAGGGCATTGACACAGGAGATATGCTCTATAAAAAAGAGCTTCCGATCCTTGAGACCGATGATTACCTGTCGCTTCACGATAAACTGACAAGGCTTGGGGGAGAGGCGATCGTGGAGGCGCTTGAGCTTCTTAAGCAGGGAAAGCTTACCCCCGAAAAGCAGCGCGGGGAATTAAGCTGTTATGCGCCTCTTATCAAAAAGTCAATGGGGCGTGTGGATTTTAACAGGACTCCCGAGGAGATCTGCCGCGCGATAAGGGCAATGACTCCGTGGCCGGGCGCTTTTACGGAATACAGGGGAAAGCAGCTTAAAATCTGGCGGGCCGAGCCTGAGAGGGATTTAACGGCTGGACAGGGTGATTGCGCCCGGGGCGGCTTCACACCTGGGGAGATTATTAAAACTGACAGGGATTGTGTGACTGTCGCCGCGGGAGAGGGAGCGATTCGAGTTTACGAGCTCCAGCTTGAGGGAAAAAAGAGAATGTCGGCCAGGGATTTTTTGTCGGGCGCAAAAATGCGTGCGGGGGAGATACTTGGGGACGAATGTAAATAAAACGCGACAAAGGAGGTAGCTTTTATGCTTTATCTTTACGGTTACGGCTATTACTATTATTATGACATTACTTACATTCTTGTTATCATAGGAATGTTGCTGTGCCTGGGCGCAAGCGCCCTTGTAAACTTCACTATGGGCAAGTACGCAAAGGTCCGAAACAACAGAGGGCTCACGGGCGGTGAGGCCGCAAGGAGGATCCTGGACAGCGAGGGGCTTTACAATGTGCAGGTGAGATGTCTTGAGCGCGGCGGCGGTGATCACTATGATCCGCGTTCGGAAACGGTATGCCTGTCGTATCAGAACTATAACAGCGCTTCGGTCACGGCGGTCAGCGTGGCGGCTCACGAGTGCGGGCATGCAATTCAGCACGCTCAGGAGTACGCCCCGCTTAAGTTCAGATCAGCGCTGGTGCCCGTTGTGAATATAGGAAGCACAATAGGTATTCCGCT
>CANQSE010000266.1 GCA_947626405.1 uncultured Acetatifactor sp.
CACTCTGTCCGTGACCGATAAGGCCTGCGGGATTGAACGGATCAGCGTCTCGTCAGCATTTGTCATTCCCTTGCTTACCAGTGCGGAATATCCTCCGATAAAATTCACGCCGACATCCTTCGCCACACTGTCAAGGGTCTTTGCCACAGACACAAAATCCTCCTCGGTTCTGCACGCGGAGCCGCCCACAAGCGCGATTGGAGTAACCGATATGCGTTTATTCACGATTGGTATTCCAAACTCGCGCGAGATCTCCTCTCCGGTCTTCACCAGATCCTTTGACGCATCGTATATCTTTCGGTAAATATTATCATTCAGACGTTTAAGATCGGAGTCGATGCAGTCCATCAGGCTTATTCCAAGAGTGATGGTACGCACGTCCAGATTTTCCTCCTCAATCATCTTGTTCGTCTCTGCAACCTCAAACAAATTAATCATAAAACTGCCGGCCCCTCCTTTATATCCGGTGCATTTTATCGAAAATTTCTTCCTTCTGGCATTTTATTGACACACCGATTGACTCACCCACGGCGCTAAGCTCATCCGCCATGTCGCCAAACTGTTTTGACATCCCCGATGTATCAACGATCATCATCATGTTGAAATATCCCTGTACGATTGTCTGCGATATATCCAGAATATTAATTCCGTTGTCCGCAAGATAAGTACATACTCTGGCTATAATGCCTACTGTGTCTTTTCCCACTACCGTAATAATTGTCCTTTTCACTTGTCTCTCCATTTCCCGCGCGCAGGCGCAATAGCTGTTTTCACGTATTATTTCACGCGATATGTATCACCGGAGACACCTCGCTTCGCTTTGCGACGCGAATGTCAAAGTCTCCCGCCCTATAGGGATTGTCACCCATTGTTATCTCCATCCTCACCGACTCATAGGCAAGCTCGGGTATGTTGTTCTCCTTGCTAAGGTGCCCGAGAAGCACGGTTTTCAGGCCGTCGTGCAAAACCCTGCTTAAAAGCCTTCCTGAGTTTTCATTTGACAAATGTCCCTTCTCGCCAAGAATACGCTGTTTGAGATAATACGGATACGGCCCCACCTGAAGCATGTTCACATCATGGTTTGCCTCCAGAAGCAGAGCGTCCATCCCCTTAAGACATTCCACGGTATAATCGTTATATACGCCCAGGTCGGTACAGATCGCAACCCGTCTGTTTCCGTAAGAAATCCTGTATCCAACCGGCTGGGCCGCATCGTGTGAAATGTGCATGGGATTTATGACGAGATCCTTTAACGAAAGCTTCCTGTCCTCCCACACCGGATGATACAGGCTCTCGTCCAGATCCTTAAGTGCGTTCAGGTTTTTAAGCGCCTGAATCGTCCCTTCGGTGGCATAGATCGGGATTCCATACTTTCTCACAATTACTCCCAGCCCGTTTATGTGATCCGCGTGCTCGTGGGTTATGAGTATTCCGTCTATATCCCTGAGCGTAAGCCCCAGCTCCCTCAGTCCGCTTTCCGTGCGCTTGCCGCTGATACCGACATCAACCAGAAGGTGGGTTGCACCTGACCCCACGTACACGCAATTTCCGCTGCTTCCGCTCGCAATGCTGCACAATCTCATAGCTGCATTTTTCTCTCCTCCCAGTATATGTCAATCACGTCGCCTGTGTGGATCGGCTCCATGTATTCCGCATTCCTGCCGTTTAAAAGCGTCACGATATTTCTGCCCCCCGACGCGCTCAGATCAAATTCTATAAAGGAAAAGATGTCAACAAATACGTAACTGTCCTTTCCCTTAAGAGTGACAGGCATATTGTTTGCCGTCACATAAATTTCCGTGCCGGCTCCGGAAGCGTCCTGCCAGAAAGCCTTCGGCTCATGTCCGTTTCCGTCACGTTCCGCCTCCGGCATTTTATCGTCCCGTCCGTCCTGTGCGGGCGTGTTCCCGTCATACGTTCCGTTCTGTCTTTTAAGCCCGCCCCCGGTTTCGTCCTGCTGTCCGTCCTCTGCCTCATCCCCGGCTTCGTACTCTGTTTCGTCTTCCAGATCCGCATAGGTCGGCACAGCGTTCGGATCCCAGCTCAGAGTAAAATTCTCATATACCCTTGTCTCGGGCTTGGCCGGCGTGTCGTTTACCAGCACGGATCCCCCCAGAGGCACATCCATAAATTCCGCGATCTCACGTACCGTATAGAAGTTTTTCACCCTGATGTCGTCATTTTCACGTATAAGGTAGTATTCGTTCTCTGTCTTTCCGTTCACGGACGCCGTTTTGGGCAGGTCGATCCCCGTGCCGTTTACCGCCACATGCAGCCGCTGTCCAAGCTCAGGAAGCCTTCCAAGCTCCATGGACGCGTCGTCGCCCGCGGTGGAAGGAGTCACTTCAACCCTGTCCCCGTTGTGCACCTGCGTATAAATATCGCCCTGCTCCCCGTTTACCTTTATAACCGCCGCCTCGCCCTGGACGCCTCTTACTATCCGCGTCTTTCCGTTCACGGAGAAGGTGAGCGCACGTCCTCTCTTTGGGAAAAGCTCCTCGTTTGAAAAATCGGACTGCACCGCCGCATCCGCGACCGACAATCTGCCGTTGTCGTAGAGCTTTACTCTTTTTGAATTAAAATCAACAAAGATAAAATTGTTGCTCTGCTCATAGTAGCTTAAACAAATACCTATCGGCGTCACCATCATTGAATCCGTGCGTGGATTGTCAATCTCAAAGCTTACGCTCTGAAGCACCTCCTGTCCGCGGATGGCCACGCGCTCTCTGGCAATTCCAAGCTCCTGCGCAAGACGCTCTGTATATCCCGGTATGATACCGCCTCCGCCAACGACAAAATCGCCATCGCCGCCTTCGGCCCCAC
>CANQSE010000267.1 GCA_947626405.1 uncultured Acetatifactor sp.
GCCTGTCGTGATGAATTGTTATAGTCTCCTCGTCCAGCACAGGCACAAGCGCGTCATATTCATAGGGCAGGGGACGGACCACAAAAGGGTAGGTTTCAGCTTTCATTTTTACCTCGTTTCCGCCGCCGGAAATTCACCCTCCGGCAGCCTGTTTCCCGAATCCTGCTTTTTTGCAGAACCTGCGGGTATCTAACTGACATTATATGCCAATCCGCCATAGATTATGTGCCTGTGCCCCATGTCGTTTGATCCGGCCCGCGGTCATTTCCCTTAAGGCGCAGAAGCTTTATGCCTTAAAGCTTTGCTATGTCAACCAGCGTAAGCTCATTCCCTGCGTTTTCCATGCTTGTAAGCAGCGCGTTGGCGGTATCAAGAGCGGTTATACAGTGTATGCCCGTCTCTATCGCGGTACGCCTGATCAGGAAGCCGTCCCTCGACTTGTCCCTGCCCTGTGTGGGCGTGTCGATCACAAGGTCGATCCTGTGTCCGAGAATCAGATCCATAACGGTAGGGGACTCCTGCGAAATCTTGTTCACCTTTCTCGCTTTTACCCCCGCCTCGTTCAGCGCCGCCGCCGTGCTGCGCGTGGCGTATATCGTATAGCCAAGCTTTTCAAACCGTCTCCCGATCTCTATTGCCTCGCCCTTGTCGGCGTCCTTTACGGTTATAATCATGTTCTTATATTTTGGCAGGCTGACTCCCGCTCCGAGAAATGCTTTGTAGAGCGCCTCGTTAAAGTCCTTTGCAATTCCGAGACATTCTCCGGTTGACTTCATCTCAGGACCCAGGCTTATCTCCGCCCCACGTATCTTTTCAAATGAAAACACCGGCATCTTGATGGCATAATAATCAGCCTCGGGCTGAAGTCCCGGCTCATATCCCAGCTCGCGTATGGTCTTTCCAAGAATTACTTCCGTGGCCAGATCCACTATCGGTATACCTGTCACCTTGCTGATATAAGGAACAGTACGGGAGGAGCGCGGATTGACCTCTATAACATAGACATCCTCCCCGATGGCAATAAACTGGATATTTATAAGTCCCCTTACATGGAGCGCCTTTGCCAGCCGTCTTGTGTATTCCGCTATTTTCTCCTTCACTGTGCGCGTGATTGTGGGCGCCGGATAGACCGAAATGCTGTCGCCGGAATGTACGCCCGTGCGCTCTATGTGTTCCATGATCCCCGGAATCAGAATGTCCGTCCCGTCGCAGACCGCGTCCACCTCCACTTCCTTTCCCTGGAGATATTTGTCCACAAGAATTGGGTGATCCTGGGCAATGCGGTTAATAATTGCCATAAATTCCTCGATCTCCCTGTCGGAGATGGCAATCTGCATGCCCTGTCCTCCGAGGACATAGGAGGGTCTGACAAGCACCGGATATCCGAGTCTGTTTGCCACCTCCTTAGCCTCCTCGGCCGTGTAGACCGTTCCGCCGGCAGCCCGCGGGATTTTCGTCTCCTCGAGTATCCTGTCAAAAAGCTCTCTGTCCTCGGCTGCGTCAACATCTTCCGCCTTTGTCCCAAGTATGGGCACTCCCATTTTCATCAGGCTTTCCGTGAGCTTTATCGCCGTCTGTCCGCCAAACTGTACCACCGCCCCGTCAGGCTTTTCAATGTCCACAACCGATTCCACATCCTCGGGAGTCAGAGGCTCAAAATACAGCTTGTCGGCTATATCGAAGTCCGTACTCACCGTCTCGGGGTTGTTGTTAATTATTATTGTCTCGTATCCGGCTTTCGAGAAAGCCCATGTGGCATGTACTGAGCAATAGTCAAACTCTATGCCCTGGCCTATACGGATTGGTCCCGAGCCAAGCACAAGCACTTTTTTCCTGTCCCTGCTCCCAACCGCTTCGTTCTCTCCTCCGTATACTGAGTAATAATACGGAGTTGACGCCTCAAATTCGGCCGCGCAGGTGTCAACCATCTTGTACACGGCCCGTATGTTGTTTTCATGGCGCATGGCTTTTATCGCGCTCTCCGTCTTTCCCGTAAGCCTGGCGATCACATTGTCGGGAAACTCCATGCGCTTTGCCTCCTTAAGAAGCCCTGGAGTCAGCTCCTTTGTCTTAAGCTCCTGCTCCATCTCCACCAGCACGGCGATCTTGTGGATGAACCACGTATCTATCATCGTGATATCGTGGATTTCCTCATATGAAATTCCCTTGCGGACGGCTTCGGCGATGACCCATATCCTCTGGTCGTCCACCACTTTAAGACGCTCCCTCAATTCGTCCGCGGACAGTCCGCTGAAATCATAGCTGAGCAGACAGTCCACGTGCTGCTCAAGAGAGCGGATGGCTTTCATCAGAGCTCCTTCAAAATTGTCGCAGATGCTCATCACCTCTCCCGTGGCCTTCATCTGGGTTGTCAGGGTGCGCTTTGCGGTTATGAATTTGTCGAAGGGAAGCCTTGGAATCTTTACAACGCAGTAATCAAGCGTCGGCTCAAAGCTGGCGTAGGTTTTTTTCGTGATGGCGTTTCTTATTTCGTCAAGGGTATAGCCAAGCGCGATCTTGGCAGCCACCTTTGCTATAGGGTAGCCTGTAGCCTTGGACGCAAGCGCAGAGGAACGGCTCACCCTTGGATTTACCTCAATTACGCAGTATTCAAAGCTGGTCGGGTGCAGGGCAAACTGTACGTTGCACCCTCCGGTAATCTTAAGCTCGTCTATAATTTTCAGCGCCGATGTGCGCAGCATCTGATATTCCTTATCGCCGAGCGTCTGAGACGGCGCGACCACTATACTGTCGCCGGTATGGACGCCCACCGGATCGATATTTTCCATGTTACATACGGTGATGCAGTTGCCCGC
>CANQSE010000268.1 GCA_947626405.1 uncultured Acetatifactor sp.
CAGACGAACTGGTAGGGCTGGAAAATGATATTGCGGATGCTGCCCTGGCCCACCCGGGCGTACTCGCCGCCGGTGGCGTTGACGCGGTTCATGACCACGCCGGCCACGGCTTTCATGCCGTGCGGAAATTTCTCAGGATCAGGCACCAGCCTCTGATTTTCGTCCCTCTCCCTGAGCGACCAGCAGTCGTCTATGACAAGGTACTCATAGCCCTTTGCCAGAAGACCCTTTTCCACCATAATGTCGGCGGTATCAAAAATAAGCTGTTCGTTGATTTTGTCTCCGAATGTGTTCCAGGAATTCCACCCCATAGGCGGTGTCAGTTTTACCATAAAGCCTGTCCTCCTACTACAATATATTTATGGTTAATACCCCTTACAGCCAGTAAGGAATTACCCATCTTATTTATTATCAAAACCATTATACGCGCAAGCATGACTAAAATCAAAACATTTTGCATGAAATGCCAAAAGTCCCTGCCGCGGCGCGTTACGGGGCTTTTGAACTTCGCCCCAGATGAAAGGAATAGAGAAATCTCTCCTTTACCGACATACCTGTCAGTTTTTTAAGCGCTTCCGCGTAATAATCCATCTGTGTTTCATAGCGTTTCCACAGCTCCTCCATCGAATCCACGGAATCCGTCTTGTAATCCAGCAGCACCACCCCGTCATCCTCCACGAAAAAGACGTCTATGATACCCTGGATAAGGACAGTCTCATTCTCGGGCATGCCTTCGCCGAGCCTTGCCGAGTCTATCCCGAGCACAAACGGCTGCTCCCTGTATAGCTTTCCCGTCTTTTTTGCCTGCCACATCCGGTAAGCCAGCGGGTCCGCCAGGAAACGGAGAATTTTCCGATCAGAGACCGCGTCCCTGTACTCACGATACAGCCTTTTACATGCGACCTGCTCCCCGAGAAAGTCCCCGAGCTCCTTATCCTGCTCCCCGCGCTGCGCCGCATTCATGAGCCTGTCAAGATCCAGAAGCTCCATGACCCTGTGATAGGCGTTTCCGCGTACCGTACCGCTCACCTTCTCCTCCCCCCTTTTGAAAGCGGGTATATAGGGCTGTACCTCTTTTTCCTCAAAGGTGTGATACGCTTCCTCGTCCCTGTCAGCCATGGCTGCGATCTTAAGCTCAGAAACCGTGGTCTTTGTGTAAAGTCCTGCAAGATGCGAAAAGCGGTACGGCGTGTTAAGCCTTTCCTTAAGCTTTTCAAGAGCCCCATCGGCTTCGGCGTGTTCCTCTCCCCCGCCAAAGTCATACTCTGCCCGTCCGAGCCGTTCCAGCCGCTCTTTTTTGTAAAATAAGGTCATCTGCTCCTTAAAGCTCTCAGAGCGTATATCTTCCTGCGTAACAACGTTTACGCTGATTCCGGTCTTTCCAATCACAGGCATAAGGAAGTCCAGAAATCCCGATGCCTCCATATAATCCATATAAGTCAGGCGGTCCTCTCCCAGGAGCTTACATTCTTCAGCCATTTTTTCAGCGTCGTCAACGACAGCCGTCAGAATCAGCTTTTCCTTCGCCCTTGTCATGGCGACATACAGCACCCTGAGCTCCTCTGCCAGGCTTTCCTCACGGATCTTTGCCGATATGGCGAGCTTGCGCAGCGTCCTGTTGCGTATTCTTCTGATCGGATCCACATAGTCTGCGCCCACGCCAAGGTCCACGTCAACGATCAGCGGCTGGCTGACATCCTGCATGTTAAACCTCCTGCCGAGCCCTCCGACAAATGTTACGGGAAATTCAAGACCCTTGCTCTTATGGATGCTCATGATCCGCACAACGTCGGCATTTTCGTCGGTAAGATCCGCCTCGCCGTAATCCACGTTATACTTTTCAAGCTGCTCCATGTACCGTACAAAATGAAACAGCCCGAAATAGCTCGTCTTTTCAAAGTCCGAAGCCTTTGTAAAAAGCATCTCTACATTCGCCCTGCGCCTTTCACCCGCGGGAAGCGCCGTGACGTAATTCATATAGTCAAAGTCCGAGACAAGCTTTGTGAGAAGCTCCCTGACCGGAAGATATACCGCGCATCTTCGGTATGAACGTATGGTCTCAAGAAAATCCGCCGCCTTTTTACACAGTGCATCGGGAATTTCAACCGAAGCCTCACTGTCTTTTCCCGTTTTTTCTCCCGCAGCCTCCCTGAACGACTCATACAGGCTCAAGCCTTTTTGCGCGCTGCGAATCAGAGCGATTTCCTCGTCCGTAAACCCTCCGAATATCGATTTTAACACTCCGAAAAACGGTATGTCCTGGGACGGATTGTCAAGCACTCTGAGAAGCTGTAAAAGCTCGCGGACCTCGGCCGAGTCAAAATATCCTGTCGATGAGGAAATGTATGCCGGTATTCCCTGTTCCTCCAGCACCCTGCGAAACGTCTCGTCCCAGCCGCCCGAGGAGCGAAGAAGTATCACCATGTCGGAGTACCTCGACGGTCGAGGCAGCCCGCTCTCTTTGTCCGTCACCATAAAACCCGCCTTGAGCTCCCTGATCCTTGCAGCCACCGCAAGCGCTTCCATCCTGCCAGCGTCGGACTTAGACGCCTGATCCGGTTTCTGCGCCAGTATGAGCTCGCTGCGGCAGCCGTCGTTTTCAGGATACACCGCTCCCGGGTACAGCGCTGCCTTCTCATCGTATTCGATGCCGCCCGTGCGGCTGCTCATAAGCCTTGAAAACACCTCGTTCACGGAATCCACCACCTCGGTCCGGCTGCGGAAATTTCTGTGCAGGTCGACGCGCTGCCGGGCGCCGTCCGCCGTGGAAAAGGAGCGGTATTTTTCCATAAAAAGCTCCGG
>CANQSE010000269.1 GCA_947626405.1 uncultured Acetatifactor sp.
CATAATTAAAATATTTCCTTATCACAGCCATATCATGGAGCGCAGCCTGATTGACAGTTCCCGGGATTTCACCTCTCAACTCGCACCCAAGGCTGTAGCTGTTCTCATTGTTTACCATAAGATCCGCCAGATAACAGTGCCACAGATTTCCGTGAAAGCCATAGCTTCCGGCCAGATCCAAAAGCCTGTGTATACAGTCAAAAAACAGGCTTCTGTCGTCTCCCACCGCCTGCAGCTCATAGTCTCTTATCACCTTTGCCATGCCGCAGAACAGATCCTCCTTAAGAAAAGATCTGTATAAAATAAGTTCTTCCGCCTCCGTATTCATGGCTTCCTCCCTCAATAGTTCCCAAGAATCTTCATGTTTCTGGCCTCGTCTCTTAATCCCCTGAGAGCGTTTTTTACGGCGCTGTCGGAGAGATTTCCCTCAAAATCTATAAAGAAACGGTATTCCCAGTTCCTGTCCTCAATAGGACGGCTCTCGATCTTTGTCATATTCAGGTTATTGTATATGAAATGAGACAGCATATGATAAAGCGAACCGCTCTCGTGAGGCACTTCAAAGCAAATGCTTATCTTGCCCGCGTCTTTTCTGAAAATCTTCTGGTTTGTGACTATTATAAATCTGGTGGAATTTGAGTCAGATCGGTTGACTCCCCTTTTAAGCACCTCCAGACCGTATATCTGCGCCGCCTGCTCACCGGCAATAGCCGCCTGGGAAATATCCCCGTCCTCCGCGACCTTCCTGGCCGCGAACGCGTTGTTCTGCATGCTGATCTGCTGCCAGTCGTAATCCTGCAGGTAACGTGCGCTCTGCATAAGTGACTGGGGATGCGAGTATACCGTCTTTATATCGGATATTTTGGCTCCAGGCACTCCCAGCAGACAATGCTCTATTTTTATGATCTGCTCTCCCACAATATAATTTTCGTACTCCTGGAGCAGATCGTAAATCTCCGTCACTATGCCCGCCGTGGAATTTTCGATAGGAAGCACCGCAAAATCCGCGCTGCCCTCGTCTATGGCGCTCATTGCTTCCCTGAAGGTCTCAACGTGGAAGCTGTTGACGCTGTTTCCGAAATACTGCATCATGGCAGCCTGCGAATATGCGCCCTCCGCACCCTGGAACACCACACGCGCCTTATTTATATCAAGCTGATCCACACCGATAAACGGCAGCCTGCCAAGACTTCCGTGCTCCGCCAAAAGCTTGTACTGCAGCTTCCTGCTCATCGACATAATCTGTTCAAACAGTTCCTCAACGCCGTGACGGTTAAAATCGTTGTGTGTCAGTGACTTTACGCACGCGAGCTTCTCAGCCTCTCTCTGGCGGTCAAAAACCTTTTTTCCGTTCGCAATTTTGTATTCCGCCACCTGTCTGCATATATCCATGCGGCTCTCGTACAGCTTTACAATTTTTTCGTCAATCTCGTCAAGCTGCCCCCTAAGTTCAAGTAAATCCATTTTCCCCGCTCCTTCTTATGTCATTATTGCCTGTCCGTCATACCTATCTTATACCAAAACCCTCTTGATAGCAAGCAAAAAGGGGTGTATCATATATTGCAGTAACAGTTCAGCCGAGGGAGCGCCATTTTATGAGCAAAGGCAGGCGCACAGCGACGGAGAGCGCGTCAGCGCGGCTTTGCGAATGGCGCGGGCTGAACCGTTGCACATCGCATCGCATAAGCCCTGCATGAACTTTTTAATCACATGCGTGCGCCTGCTTATCCGGAGGATCCCGACCATGAACAAGAAACTGAAAACGTCACTTATCACCGCCCTGATCGTCTTAATCCTTGCGGGGCTTGCCGTAATTCTGTACATATCACAGAGAATCCCGATGAACCCTCCCGGGACAGTTGGAAACACGGGCGGAAACATCAACAACAACGGGCTGTTCTGCGAGCACGACGGGGCTGTGTATTTTTCCAACGCCGCCGACGGAGGCAGCCTCTGCGTCATGGATCCCGACGAGGGGAACGTGCGCCGTTTAAGCCGTATAAAAATCCGCAATATACTGTGCGGCGGCAAATATATCTACTATTATCAGCAGGGCAGCGCAGATCCTCAGCAAATGGCCCTGGGCTCCCTTCCGGGCATACGCGGCTTTGGGCGCTGCAAGCAGAACGGTACCGCCAGCACGACTCTGACTACGGATGTCCTTATGAAGGGACAGCTTGTCAACAATTACCTTTATCTCCTGACAGTCTCCGACGAAGGCTGTTCGTTTTATAAAATGAAGATAGATCAGTCGGAAAAGACAGAGCTTGCCGATTATGAAATAAATCCCGCCTGCGCTCTCGACGGAATAATATATTACAACGGCACTGACAGCAACCATTACCTCCTTGCCCTTAACACCGAGACGGACACAGCCTCCGAGCTATGGCGCGGCAATGTGTGGTTTCCCGTGCGCGAGGGCGATTACGTCTATTATCTCGACGTGGCAAACAATTACCGTCTCTGCCGCTATGTGCTCTCCACTGACACAGTGGAGATCCTGACCGAGGACAGGGTGGACTGCTTCAACGTCGGCGGCGGGTTTGTATATTATCAAAAAAACAGCGCCGTCGAGCCTCAGCTTAAATACATGTCCTCCTCAGGCGGTGAGTCCTATGTCCTTGCAAACGGCAATTTCACAAACATCAACATGACTTCGCGCTATGTGTATTTCCAGGAGTTCAATAACGACAGCATCACGTACCACGCTCCGCTAGGCTCCGGCACATACAGCGTTTTCTCACCCGATCTGTGACGGCTTTCAAACAGGCCTGTCAC
>CANQSE010000270.1 GCA_947626405.1 uncultured Acetatifactor sp.
CATGCGTCTGCTCAGTGGGACTTGACATGATCGCGATCCCGGGCGATACAAAAGCCACGACTATCTCCGGAATTATAGCGGATGAGATGGCGATCGGAATGGTGAACCAGAAGACCACCGCCGTCAGACTGATTCCCGTAATAGGAAAGGGAGTTGGAGAGACAGTGGAATTTGGCGGTCTTTTGGGCTATGCTCCGATTATGCCTGTAAACAGGTTCTCCTGTGACGATTTTGTAAACAGGGGAGGGCGTATACCGGCGCCTGTTCACAGCTTTAAAAACTGATCGCGGCGGCCCGGCTCACACGATGACGATGGGGGTGGAGATTTCGTTTGCGGGAGCCGTCCCCGACTTGTGCGAGGCGATGCCGTTGTATATCTGGCCTATCTGGATATTCTGGCTCAGCATGTCGAGGGCGCTCTTTCCAAGGACGCTCGCAGCGTCGGCAAGCTTGGTCACGAGAGGAATGTCGGCATGTTCTTTGATTTCTCCAAGCAGGGGAGACGACGCCCTGCGGAAACCCAGGACCCGTGCGTAAGGGGTATACCCCATGGCCTTTGCCCTCTCCATGTCGGATTTTTTGATATCGAGAAGGATATGGAGAAGGCACCTGCTTATGCGGGTGTATGTCATCTCCTTTGTCTTTAACAGATCACAGAATCCGTCAAAGCTGTGAAATTCATCCATGTGCCGGCATATGCGATCCGAAAGATCCGAGGACACGTCCAGATATTTTTCGTAGCCGGTTTCTTTTTCCATTGTAAGCTTATAATAGAGAACGTCCGACAAATCGTTGCTGCGCATAGCGCCCGTCTTTTTAAGCTGCTCAGACAATATCGACGCGGCGCTTTCGGGCATGCTGCTGTGCAGAAAGCTTTCGTCCGCGCCGGAATAAAGCGCCTGGCGGATAGCAAGCGCGGAGCAGTGCTCCTCCTCGGGCAGGCGGCTGTGGTAGCCCGGCCCTCTGCGCTGTATAGTCACGGGAGAAAGGGAACTGTTGCTCTTTAAGATTGCCCTTATGTACTCAATTCCCAGGATATTGTTTGGAGATGAGAACACGCCCTTATACTGGTTCAGGAAGGGATAATTCTGAATCAGCGCTTCCGTGCGTGCGTTCGGGTAGGAAAGTCCCTGGCGGAGATACTGCCTGAGCGAATTTACAAATGCGGGAGGCTCATCCAGAAGTATATGGGCGATCTGCGTCAAAAGTTCGGCGTCGCCACATTCGCTGCCAAAGCAGAGATCCGTGACTACGCCAAGCTGATCTATCAGTGAGACGGCGCCTGTTGCAAAATATTCGGCGCTTGCAGTCGCAAAGAGGGACGGAAGCTCAAGCACAAGATCCGCGCCGTTTTCGAGCGCCATTCTGGCACGGGCGAATTTGTCCGTCAGAGCGGGAGCGCCGCGCTGCACAAAGTTTCCGCTCATCACAACGACAGTGTAACGGGCGCCCGTGCATTTAAGCGCCTGTGTGAGCTGGTATTTGTGACCGTTGTGAAAAGGGTTGTATTCTGCTATGATTCCGTTGACTTTCATGGCGCTATCCCTCCTGGGACGTTAGTGGATTTTGTGACAGTACAGCTTTTCAGTTTCGGGCAAGTTACGCCCGGTACTGTCTGTGTTCTCCCGACAGACACGCTTCCGCTCGGCTTAGCACGTAACGGACACCAGGCTCGAAAGTACCTCGCCAGGTGCCGACGTGCCCGCACGGTCTGTCAGGAGAACACAGACATTGCCGGGCTGAATACGGCGGAAGGGGCTGAACTGTTACTGATTATTACTATTAATTGACGAAAACGTTTTTCTTGTGTATGCTCCTTATATTTAGTATAATATAAAAGATCCGTTTTGAAAAGATCCGTTTTGTTAAGTAAAAAAACAGTTTTAAATCAGTCTTGAAACTGTTTTGAAACAGTTTTGTTAAAAAAAATACCGTCGGGATTTTAGTTCGGGGAAGACCGGCGGCGGAAAGGAGAATTTTATGTCTTATATCGACACGATTAAGGAGAGGGCACGGCTCGACAAAAAGACGATTGTACTGCCGGAATCTACAGACAAGAGGACTCTTATAGCTGCCGCCAGGATCGTTGAGGAAAACATCGCCGACATTATAATGATCGGCAACGAGGAAAAGATTATGGACGGAGCAGGGTGGCTGGAGGTTGATCTGTCAAAGGTGACAGTTATAAACCCCGCCGTAACGCCAAAGCTTGATGAATACGTCCAGCTTTTGTATGAGACGAGAAAGTCAAAAGGAATGACTGAGGAAAAGGCGAGGGAGATACTGTTAAACGACTATCTGACATTCGGAATTGTGATGGTGAAGGCAAACGACGCAGACGGAATGGTGGCCGGAGCGTGTCATTCCACGGCGGATACGCTGCGCCCCGCGCTGCAGATTTTAAAGACGGCTCCGGGTGTAAAGCTTGTCTCGGCATTTTTTATCATGGATACAAAGTTTAAGGATCAGGGCGAAAACGGGACGCTTCTCTTTGCCGACTGTGGCCTGAATCAGGACCCCACGGCGGAGGAGCTGGCGGCAATAGCCGATTCCTCGTCCAGAAGCTTTAAGTCCCTGATCGGCCCCAAGCCTGTAATAGCCATGCTGAGCCATTCCACAAAGGGGAGCGCAAAGCATCCTCTTGTCGATAAGGTAGTGGAAGCCACAAGGATCGCAAGGGAAAATTACCCGCACCTTACAATAGACGGAGAGCTTCAGCCCGATGCCGCGCTGGTTCC
>CANQSE010000271.1 GCA_947626405.1 uncultured Acetatifactor sp.
CATGTCCCTGATCACGCTCAGGGTCCCCTTGCCTACGGCGCCTCCCACGTCAAGCTTTCCGGCGCTGCTTGCCGGAATAACCACATCAGGCACATCAGCATATCCCTTTACGTTTCCGTCTGAGCCCGCTGTCACAGTAAGACCGTGGACAGGTCCGTCCCCCTTTATCTGAAGCGTAAGAATATCCCTCTCGCCCTTCATCATGCTTCCCATCATTGCGCCGGCGCTCAAAAGCCTTCCAAGCGCCGCCGTGATAACCGGACTTGTGTTGTGGGCCTGTCTGGCCGCTTCAGCCACTCCTGCGTCGGTGCAGGCAAACGCCCTGATCTGCGCGTCCGCAGCCGTGGCTCTCACAATATAATCTTCCATAATCCCTTATTTCCCTGCCCTTCCCCGGCTTTTTCATCCTAAGGCAAATTCTTTCCCTGCTCCCTTGCCACCATGTAGACCCTCGCGCTCTCGGGCGTGACGGTTCCTCCGGTGTCGGCATCCGCAGCCGTCACCACTGTCATACCGGCCTTTATAAGCAGAGCTTCCATCTGCTCCGGCGTATATCCTCTCTGTAGATGCACCTCCGTAAACCTTCTGAAGGTTTCTCCCTTAAGACGTACGAAAACAGTGAGATCGTACTCGTTAAGCATTTTACCTGCATCGTAGTGATTCTCCCATATGAAACTGCAATCCTCCCTGTTTTCCGCAATTATAGAATCTCCAATCAGCTCGCGGTACTTGTATTCAGTATTGAAATCAAATATAAAAATACCGCCGGGAAAGAGGAAGCGATTCACTCTCCTGAATACCTCAAGGAGTTCTTCCTCCGACAGTACGTAATTCAGCGCGTCGCATGCGCTGTAAACCGTTCCCGCCGTGCCGTAGAGCTCCAGCTCTCTCATATCCTGCCGCAGATACATAATATCCGAATTGGTGCGGGCCTTTTTTTGCACGGCTACATTCAGCATGTCTTCCGAGATGTCCACGCCCATAACGTCATATCCCATACCGTACATAAGCTCCGCGAGAGTCCCAGTGCCGCAGCCCAGATCAATCACCAGATTTTTTTCCGAATCAAGCTTGCTCCCGATTCCGCGCCCAGGCACGGAAACACCGAATTTCCTGATCAGGGCATCCAGCCGTCTGCTCCAGGCCTCGTAAGGGATGTTATCCATAAGCTCGTCATACACAAAAGCAAAATCCCCGTACATCTCCATATCTTTTCCCCGTCACTCTCCAAGCTTAAGGGCCACCACAAAACCTGCCGCAAGAGCAACGGCTCCCGTCAGCACGCTGACAAGCGTAATTTCAGGAAAAGCCCCCATAATGATAATGGCTATGGGAGAGGAAACGATAAGACCGATAATAGCCCAGTAGGCGTACAGTGGAAACCTGGCAAAAATGATCTCAACCAGCTTTGCTATTCCGAAAATTCCCGCCACCACACCGAGTCCGAAAGGGATTAGGACCGCGCAGCCTGACAGGATTCCTGTCATGTTAAAATCCTTTAAAGCCGTGAAAAAATCTTTGATGGCGTTGATAACGGGATAATAAAATCCCATCAGCATAAGCACCATGGAGCCGCTTACTCCCGGAATCACCATTGTCGCGGAGGCTACGATTCCAACCGCAAACAAAATTATTACATTCACAAGGCTGAAGGTGAGGTCGGCGTCGTTTCCACTCGTCTCGCCCATAGCCGCAAAGACCACCACCAGAGCAAAAAACAGGATTCCGGCAACCATATGTCCTGCCCTTATCTTCTGCCCTTTTACCTTTTTTAAAACGGCTGGCAGACCTCCCAGAATCAACCCCACAAACAGCATGTTGGTCTGAATGGGATAGTTGTCAAAAAGCCACGTCAGCCCAAAGGAGCTTGCTCCGATAGCAACAAGCATTCCCACTGCTATGGGAAGAAGAAACAGCACGCTCTTTTTAAATTCGCTGAACAGATGGGTAATACAGTGAATCAGCTTGTCGTAGATTCCCATTGCCACCATCATTGTACCTCCGCTTACGCCCGGCACAATGTTTGCAATGCCTATTACCATTCCCTTTAACACACTCTTAATCATCGTCTTTCTCCAATCATTTTATTTTCCGATTCATTTAATTTTATTTCCGGCAAATTCATCCTACGACTGATTACTTGTTCCATACTGCTTTAAATACTCTTTTAAAAACTCCGTCAGTCTGTCCATCTGAGAGTCCGTGCCGATTGTGATCCGCAGGTAATCTGAAATCCGCGGCTTGTCCCAGTGCCTTACATAGATCTGCCCTTCCCTCAGCGCGTTGAAAATTTCCTGCGCGCTTACTCTCTCATGACGTGCGAAAATAAAGTTTGCCATGGAATCCGGAAATGAAAATCCAAGCCCGGCAAGCTCTCCCTTCACGCGCTCCCGAGTGGCGGCAATCTTTCCCGTCACGGATTTAAAATACGCATCGTCCTTCACCGCTTCCACTCCGAGTATCTGAGACGGCAGATTCATGGTGTAAGAATTTACGGAAAGTTTCACATCGTTCAAAAAGGCGATCATTTTCTCGCTCCCGATACAGAAGCCGATTCTAAGTCCTGCCATCGACCTTGACTTGGAAAAGGTCTGCACCACCAGGAGATTATCATATTTTTTAAGCAAAGGCAGCGCGCTTTCGCCCCCAAAATCCACATATGCCTCGTCAACGATCACGACCACATCTCGGTTTGCCCGCAAAATCC
>CANQSE010000272.1 GCA_947626405.1 uncultured Acetatifactor sp.
TGACGGTCTTACGGAACAGATCCTCGCGCATGCGCCTTACAATGCTCTGGCTCAGAATCGCGCTGAGCCTTCCCTGAAACAGGGTAAAGAGACTCTGGAATCCGTAAAATGCGAGCATCATGATCAGATAGAAATTGAGTTCCCGATATCTGCCCTGTGAAATGCTGTCTATGGCCTGGCTCTGCAGTTTAGGCGTGTATACGGCGGCCACGACGGTGGCGGCCACACAGCCCATAAGCAGAAGAAGCCTCTTTTTTTCATCGCTGAAATAACTGACAAGCCGTCTGAGCGTGCCCTTTTGATCCTTTGCCTTCTCAACGGCCTGACGGTTTCTCGGACCTCTGGCGCCGGGTATTCTGTATTTGTTAAGCTCCTGATTTTGTTCGGCCATAATTTTCTCACTTTCCGTTTGCAAATTTCACTGTCTCAACCGTTTGTCCCGTCCTGCCCCTGTGAGCGGCATATATCGCGGTAGATATCGCTTGAAGCATATAGCTGCGCGTGGGAGCCGCATGCGGTTATTTTGCCGTTTTCCAAAACGGCGATCCTGTCGGCGTCGCGTACGGACGCGATCCTCTGTGCAATTATAATTTTTGTGGCCTCGGGGCGGGTGCGCTTAAGGGCTTCGTAAAGCCTGGCTTCCGTCTTTAAATCAAGGGCGCTGGTGGCATCGTCAAAGATCAGGATTTCCGCATTTTTCAGCACGGCACGGCTGATTGAGAGCCGCTGCTTCTGACCGCCGGAGAGACTTGTGCCGCCCTGTGTCACGGGGGCGTCCATGCCCTCGGCCTTCTGTGAAATAAATTCCATTGCCTGAGCCGTCTCGGCTGCTTCGGCGGCCTTAAGTCTGTCTGCGTCCGGGTTGCCCCAGAGTATATTGTCGAGGATTGAGCCGGAGAATATTTCGCTTTTCTGGAGAGCTATCGCAACCTTTGAGCGCAGGTCCTTCAAAGAATAGTCCTTCACGTCAACGCCGTCCACAAGCACCTGTCCCTCAGTGGCGTCGTAGAAGCGGGGAATAAGGCTTATGAGGGTGGATTTGCCGCAGCCTGTGGAGCCGAGTATGGCAAAGGTTTCGCCCGCGTGGATTGTAAACGATATGTCGTCAAGGATTTTCCGCCCGCCGGATTCGGGATAGGCGAATGAAACATGGGAAAATTCCACCTCACCCCTGCAGTCTGAGGGTTTGCCGCCTTCGCCGTCCTTTATTGCAGGTTCGCACCTGGCTCAGTCTTTTGCCGGAAGCGACACCTCTGGAGACGGTCTGAAATATCATTGTCATACGCATGACGGCGTTTAAGATCTGTGATATGTATGTGACGGCGGCCATCACGTTTCCGGGGGAGGCGGCTCCCGCTTCCACACGGATTGCGCCAACCTTGATTACCGCGGCTATGGCGGCGTTTAAAATTATATTCATAATAGGAGTCATATACGAAAAGAGCAGCAGTACGTCAAGCTGTGTGCCGATAAGATCGTTGTTTGCTTTTTCAAAGCGCGACTGCTCATAGTCTTCACGCACATACGCCTTAACTACCCGCGAGCCTGCCACGTTTTCCTGCATCACGTTGTTTACCCTGTCAAGCTTTTCCTGGAGTATGTAAAATCTGGGATTTGCCTTTGCCAGGAAATATACGGCGCAGAGAATCACAAGGGGCAGGGCGCACGCCACAACGGTGCCGAAGCTCATATCCAGAAGCAGGAGGCTGACGATACCGCCGCCAAAGAGCATGAACGTGCGGACAAAGTTGCGTATGCACTGCTGGACAAGATTCTGAAGCTGCGTCACGTCGTTTGTCACGCGCGTTATGAGAGAGCCGGTTGTGAAACTGTCGGTCTGTTCAAAGGAAAGCGACATGATCCTGCCAAAAGCCGCCTTGCGAACGTCGTTTCCGTAATTCTGTCCGCAGAGGTTCCCGAACACTCCCGACATAACGCCGCAGAAACCTCCGAACAGCACGAAGCCTATCATTTTTAAGCCTGTGGTAATCACAAGGTGAAGGTCGCCCACATTGTTGTTGGAAAGACCAAGTACACCGTCGTCAATTATAATGCTCATAAGCCTTGGCTGAATAAGGTCCATCATAACCTCGCCGGTCATAAAAAGAGGCGCAAGAAGCGCAAAAAACCAATATTTTTTAAGGTATTTCAGCATATTTCCTCTCATTCCGCTTCGCAAAACAACAGCATAATAGTGTAACAACAGCACTCTGACAAAAAAACGCTTCGCAAAACAGTATATCATAAAACAAAAGACATTGTAAAAGCAATTTTTCAGGCGTACATAAAAAAGCAATGACAGGCGCATACTTAAGGATGACAGAAACATGCTTAAAACAGAACGGAATCGGAGCAGTATCGGAAAGGAAGGACAGTTATATGGACACGGAGGACATGAAGAACAAACAGGAACAGAAGGAGTACGAGGAGTACGTCAAGCAGGTGACTCCAACCCACAACCTGTGGCTGCAGATGCTTAAGGCCTTTATAACCGGAGGTATTATCTGCTGTATCGGACAGGGCATATTAAATTATGCCGCGGCACAGGGACTGGACAAGCAGACGGCGGGAAGCTGGTGCTCGCTGCTTCTTGTGCTGCTGTCAGTGCTTCTCACGGGCTTTCACATTTTCCCGCTTATCGCAAAGTGGGGAGGAGCCGGAGCGCTGGTGCCGATCACGGGATTTGCCAATTCGGTGGCGTC
>CANQSE010000273.1 GCA_947626405.1 uncultured Acetatifactor sp.
CTTAAAGAAGACGTCGCAATACTTAAGGTCGATGTTCAAGGGCTTAAAGATGACGTCGCAATACTTAAGGTCGATGTACAAGGGCTTAAAGATGACGTTCAGGCTCTGGAGACCAAAACAGACGAAATGGAGCTGCAAATATCCGGTATTGCTTTAACCCTTGAAAATAAAACTAATAAAAACATACAGCTGCTTGCAGAAAATCATATTTCATTAATTGATAAACTGAACCAATCTGTCAAAGTTGCTGATAAATCATTTGTGTTCGAGGTACAAATGTCAGACTTAAGATCCAGAGTTGAAAACCTCGAAAAAGAAGTTACCGTAATAAAAGGTAATACAGCTTAGTTCAATATGTTGTATACATATATTATACATATACATCTCGTATACATCTCATATATATTTCAGGTGTGAGGTCTGTTGAGTTGTCAGTGAGAGCGTGATCTGTTTTGGGTAAACACAATGGATCAGTCCCACTGTGCCACGGGAACTTCTATTTTTCTGTCGCGGAGCATAAGCTCCCTCACGGCGCTTGCCGCGCTCTTTCCTTCAAAAAGTATCTGATTTACCTGTTCGATAATAGGAAGCTGCACATGATATTTCGCCGCAAGCTGCATTGCGGCCTTTGCGGAATATACGCCCTCCACCACCATATTTACTTCCTTCATGGCTTCTTCGTACGTCCTGCCCTGTCCTATAAGAATACCGGCGCGTCGGTTCCTTGAGTGTACACTGGCGCAGGTGACGATCAAATCTCCTATTCCGCTCAGGCCGCAGAAAGTCTCAAACTTTCCTCCCATTGCAATCCCGAGTCTTGCTATTTCAGTCATACCCCTCGTTATAAGCGCAGCCTTTGTATTGTCCCCATAGCCCAGACCGTCGGCAATTCCCGCCGCAAGAGCCACAACGTTTTTAAGTGCGCCTCCCAGTTCCATGCCCAGGATGTCCGAGCTGATATATACTCTGAATACCTCGCTCATGAAGAAGCCCTGAATCGTCTCCGCAGTCTCTTTGCTCCTTGCGCCGACAACAATTGTGGTGGGAAGTCCTCTGCCTACCTCCTCGGCGTGCGACGGACCGGACATAACCGCCACATCCGCCTGCGGGATTTCCTGTTTAAGGATCCCAGAAAGGGTCATGAGGGTGTTTTCCTCTATTCCCTTGGCCACATTTAGGATCATGCTTCCCGGGGCCACAAGTTGGCTCAGGCGCTTTGCAACTGTCCTCGTATAGGAGCTTGCCACGGAAAATACAAGAATATCTTTTCCCTCCACGGCCTCCCTGTCGTCTCCGGTACACAAAATATCTTCCGGAAGCTTAACACCCGGAAGCATCCTGTGCTCACGGTTCGTCTTAAGCATATTGATCTCGTCGGGCAGAGCCGACCATATTGTGACCTCATGTCCGTTTTTGTGAAGCAGCACAGCCAGGGCAATTCCCCAGCTTCCTCCGCCTAAAATGCTTATTTTTGCCATTGGCTTCCTCTTTTCTGCAGGTTTTTTCTGCGGGTCTAAAATATTGCGTTATGTAGTCCTGCGCTCATTATTTTTTCTTTTCAGGTTCAACATCAAGTTTATTTTTGTGAAACAGGTATGTCTTTCTCTCATTGCCGTGTATAAGTCTTACGATATTTTCCCTGTGTCTTATATACGCCATGACCGCAAGCAGGATGGAAAGAGCGTACATTTCATAAAGCTGCGGTTTAGTCATTCCGTCAAAAATGATTCCCAGCTGTCCGAATATTATTATCTCCGCCACGAATCCCGCATATACCAAAAGCGACGCAAGGGATACCATATGCGTAGTAAGAAATATTCCGAAAAATATCACTACTCCCATAATTATAAAATATGGATGAAAGGCAAGAATCATTCCGGCCGTTGCGGCGATTCCCTTTCCGCCCTTAAAGTTCATGTAAAAAGGGAAATTATGTCCCAGGATCGCCCCAGCACCCGCATAGAGACACAGCAGGTAAATAATAGGGCTGCCGCTGTAAATAATTCTTACAATCACTACCGCGGCTATACATTTAAAGCAGTCTCCCGCCAGCACTATAAGTCCCGCCTTAGTTCCAAGCACCCTGAGCGCGTTCGTAGTGCCGGAGTTGCCGCTGCCGTACTGTCTTATGTCGATCCCGTGCGCTTTCCCGTAAAAATACGCCGTCTGAAACAGCCCGAAGACGTAACCTATCAGCAAACAAACAATCCTTTCCATCCGTTTCTTACAGCTCCTTTTCGTTGCGTTCTCTTATAATAAACCGCAGGGGCGTTCCCCGAAATCCGAACGTCTCACGTATCTGGTTCTCAATGTACCTTGTGTAAGAAAAGTGCATCAGCTTTCTGTCGTTTACAAAGATCACGAATGTGGGCGGCTTTACAGACACCTGGGTGATATAATAAAGCTTAAGCATTTTCCCCTTGTCTGTCGGAGGCTGCTGCATAGCCACAGCCTCTGCCATTATCTCGTTGAGGACGCCGGTGGCCACGCGCATTGCATGATTTTCATTAACCATGTCTATAATTTCAAAAAGCTTGTTTAACCTTTGTCCGGTGACGGCGGAAATAAACAGGATCTCCGCATATGGCATGTAGGAAAGCGTATTTCTCACCTTTTGCGTCACACGGTAGATGGTCTTGTCGTCTTTCTCCACAGCATCCCATTTGTTGACAGCTATGATTACGGCCTTTCCTCTCTCATG
>CANQSE010000274.1 GCA_947626405.1 uncultured Acetatifactor sp.
TCCTTGTACATCTCTATGTTTTCCATGATTTCGTCAAGGATAACCGTAAGCTTTTCCCTAAGGCTTTCCGGAGAATCCACGCCAAGGAGACGTTCGTCCCAGTACCAGATCCCGTATGCGTCGGGTATAGCAGCCGTTTCGTCAAAGCAGGTGCGGAAATCGGTGGAATATCCCGTACTTGTATCCATAATAAGGATTGAGTTGTCCAAAACAGCCTTCAGCTTTTCGGTATATTCTATCATTTCGTCTATCGGATAATATTCTTTTATAAATTCGTCTCTGTCTACCCACATGAATGAAAGGTAGGCATCGATTAAAAAATGGACGGATGCTTCTTCAACTGTCTCCTTCTGCCAGTCTTCGGTATAAGTAAATACTTCGTAATCATATCCTCCCTCGCCCATGCCGACATAAGGTGTATTCCAAACAAAATATCCTTTCCCGTCCCGTACGAAATAGCTGTACTGCATGTTGCCTGTGTGAGCCTGTGCCAGTTCAAAGGTATCGATCACGGCATCCCGGCTGAGAGTCATTCCCTGGCTGAAATTCTCCATATCCCCCGCCCGTGCGCCGTCGTATACGGAGATCATGTAATATCCATTCTGATTTCCCTCCACAACGCGTCTGAGGTCAGATGCAATGTTCAAAGACTCATCCCATGCAACATCCCACTGCATGCTGCTGAGACGTATTACATCCGAAATTCCGTCCCCGTTCATGTCTGCAAGATAATCCCTGACAAAAATCTCGGTGTCTTCATCTTCTCCTCCGTCGTAAAGAATCAGGTCGTCTCTGCTTAAGGCCGGAGCGCTCTGCGCCTTTGTAGAGACAGACGTTTTTGACCCCTCATTATTATTTTCTTCGTCGTCAGTCGTATTAGGCATATTGTCTTCATTGTCAGCAGTCTGACGCATATTTCCTTCATTGTCAGCAGTCTGGCGCGTATTTAAGTCAGTCTCATTTTCGGATTCATTCTCGTATTCCTTAGCATTTCCTGTAAAGGTAAAAACCAGCGCCGCAATGCACAGAGCCGCTGCCGCCACGGTCGGTATCAGGAATCTTTCGGTCTTTTGCGCGATGCGGCTGATACGCTCTTTTATATAATGCTTTCCGCCGCCGAATGTTGTGGCACAGTACAGCATTGTCATGCGCTGCGTGTTTTGAATCGTAAGTGAAAGCAGCAGCTCTCCGTATTCTTTTGACTCCTCTGCGGAGATACTTCTCACAACGCTCTCGTCGCAGGCAAGCTCCGCGTCCTGTTTGCTGCAGTACGCCGCGGCCCAGACCAGCGGATTGTACCAGTGAAGGATAAGGCAGAGGGCCCTGAGGAAGGACCATACATGGTCTCCGTGGCGGTAATGGGTGTACTCATGTCTCACAATATATGAAAGATTTTTGACATCCTCTATGTCCTGCTTCCTCACGTATATCGCCGGTCTGAAAAGCCCCGTCATACATGGCATCGGTACGGAATCGGCAAGATATAAAGGCAGCTTATTTCCCGAAAACGCCGTGTTTTCTTCAAGACGCTTTCTGGAGCGGCAAACCTTTTTAAGAAACAGCAGGTTCGATCCCGCAAGGATAAACGCGCTCACAGCCATTCCCGCCGCCCATATTCTCCGTAAAACCGTTAAATTTATAAACGACGCCTCTCTATTGCCCTGCGAAACTACATTCCCTGATTCTCTGCCTGTCAGGGAAACATCGGAATCCTTTATCGGACTTTTGCCGCCCGGGAAAACGGCGTCCGTAACTGTCTGTTTTTCCAAAGATGCCGATATGCCGTCGTCTAAGTCCGCACCGGCCTCTGAAAACCGGTCCGGTAAGAGACTGAGCATGCTTAATCCGCTGTCAAAAAGCGGGAATGGCAGCAAAAGCCGCACCAGCACAAGGAGCCAAATCCCATATCTTAGTCTTGCCGACAGACGTCTCTTAAAAATCAGGCGAATGAGCAGCACTATCGCGATCAGCACACTCGATGTCAAAATCCATTCTATCATGTTCCACCCCGTCATGTTCCATTCCATGTCAACATCCTCCAATATTTTTTAATTATCAGCCTTTTGCTTCATGATTTTGCGCATCCTTATAAAAAACATGGTTGACTTTGTAGACCAATCATATCACGGAAGGTCTACAATGTCAACCACTAAATTTAAATTATTTTAAAATGCATACAATCACTCTTTTACTCTGAACACGGCAACAGGCTGAACTGATACTGAAAATCAACATCTTCAGTCAATGCTGCGCAATATGTCCCGTGTAATAAAAACCGTGACATTCATCAAGCGAAACGTCCACAATCTTTCCCACAAGGGATGCGTCCCCCGGCACATGTACGATCATGTTGTTTGACAGCCGTCCCGTGACAAGTCCGCCGTCTGCGTCGTTTACTTCCTCGATCAGGGCTTCCATTATCCTGCCCTGATGTCGCGCGGCCTGTTCCACGGCCGTCTCCTGAACAGTCTTAAGCAAACGATCAAACCCATCCTTAACCTGCTCTTTGGGCACCTGGTCCTCCATGGCTGCGGCGGGCGTTCCGGTGCGCTTTGAGTAGATAAAGGTAAAGGCATTGTCAAATTTTACCCTGCGGACCATGTCTATCGTCTGCTCCAGATCATCTTCGGTTTCTCCCGGAAAGCCCACGATAATGTCCGTTGTAATGGCTATATCCGGTATCTCGCTGCGGATCTTGC
>CANQSE010000275.1 GCA_947626405.1 uncultured Acetatifactor sp.
AAGGAGAAGGAATCGCTTTGGGATCGTAAAGAAGTATGCGGCAAGGATTCTTAAGGATTATCCGAGGGATGCTGCGGAAGCCGTGGCGGAGGATCTGATGTCGGCAGAGGATGAAGGAAATGAATGGGTATACAGGAGCGAGGTTAGTAACGAAGGCCTTCAATGGGGGATTATAGGGAGCCGGTATATTGTTGATTTCAATGCCGATAACGATTGCGAAGTGGTGGACATCTCAAGAATTGCCAGAATCGCCACAGCGCAGGCGGGTTATTCCACGGGCCGTGGATGGGCCAGGGAAACTATTTATCAATTTTACGTAAGGTTTTATTATCAGCCGGCAAAGAAAAAGCATGACAAGATGTTTATATTCAAACAAAACGATGCGAGGAATATATTCCTGCGAAAGCTCAAAAAGCGCATTGGTGAGGACATGAAGATTTTTCCGGAATGATGGGCGAACGGCGCGGGCTGAACTGTTACAATATTTTTACGATACTGACCTCTCTCTGCCGGAATAACGGCAGGAGAGGTTTTTCTTTTCCTTCAAACGCTTAGTGGTATACGTGCTAAAGCACGCATGGGGTGTAGAGATGAAACTTCTGCTTGTGGAAGACAATGAATCGATAATTTTGGGACTTGAATAGTTGCTCGGACAGGAAGGCTACAGGGTACTGACAGCAAGAAGTCTGAGTGAGGCGGAAGAAATTGTCGAGAGGGAGCAGACGGATCTGATTCTTCTTGACGTTGCAATGCCGGACGGAAACGGCTTTGACTTCTGCAAAAAAATCAGGCAGAGAGAAGACGTGCCTGTTATTTTCCTGACCGCGATGGAGGAGGAACAGGACGTGGTGAGGGGTCTTGATCTTGGGGCGGACGATTATATTGTCAAACCCTTCCGAAACAGGGAGCTTGTCTCACGTATAAGGAGCGTTCTGCGCAGACGCGGTAAGGGCGACGCACTGCTCAGGTGCGGTGATATTGTCTTAAATCTTGAAACGGGAAGGGTTTTTCGCGGTGAGAAGGAAATTTTTCTGACAAAACTGGAATACCGGATATTGTCTTCAATGATGTCGTATCCGGGAAAGCTTTTTACGCGTGAAGAAATTCTGTCGGGCATATGGGATATGTCAAACAATTTCGTAAACGACAATACTCTCACCGTTACAATAAAGAGGATTCGGGAAAAGCTTGGGGACGAGGACGGCAGAATCATAAAGACGGTGCGCGGAATCGGATATCGGGCGGAAAAAGCGGATCCGGAGGAGGAATCGGCAAAGTGAGACGCGTTCTGATGAATGACAGAAAAAGGCTTGTGATTGTACTGGGAGGAATCGTAATTTTGACGTTTGTCCTCTGTAACGCGCTGCTTTCGGGGTACCGCAGAGACTGTAACAGGGAATATCGTCTGGCGCTGGCGGCGCTTGTGGGAAGCGTCAGGGAGGCGTATCCGGAAGCGGACGAGGAGGAGATGCTTGTTGTGCTTAATGATCCCCAAAACCTTGAAAAAGGCGGGGAGATTTTGAGTCGTTACGGAATAATTGCAGACGAGGAAAGCAGTATCTTCCGCGCACAGGAATACAGGCTCAGGAATTTTAAATGGGAGCTTAACCTGCTTTTGGCGGTGCTTTTTGCCGGCGCCGCGTGCGTTTTGTTTTTTTATCTTCGCAACAGAAAAAAATATATACGAAGAATATGCGGGTATATGGATGAGCTTGCCAGGGGAAATTACGGACTGGACATTGCGGACAATGCGGACGACGAGATGAGCTCTCTGAAAAACCAGGTATACAAGCTGACCGTGTTTTTCAGGGAATTGGCAGGGAGAGAGCAGGCGGGCAGGAAGGCTCTGTCGGATTCAGTGGCGGATATTTCGCACCAGTTGAAGACTCCGCTTACCTCCGTAAGGATTCTTGTTGACGATCTGCTTGACGGCGATGATATGGATGATAAGGTAAGGAAGCGCTTTCTGACGGAAATCAGCGCACAGCTTTCGGGAGTTACCTGGCTTGTGTCAGCGCTTTTAAAGCTTTCGAGACTTGATGCGGGCGTTGTGGAGCTTGAAGAAAAACCTTTAAGGCTGCGGGATATTTCGGGGGAGGTCGTAAGGCGTCTTGAGATGGCTGCCGAGCTTAAGCAGGTGGAAATTGAACAGGATATTCCGGAAGAAATTGTGATAAAGGGCGACGCTCAGTGGCTTGAGGAGGCTTTTTTAAACGTGGTGAAAAATGCTGTGGAACACAGCAGTCATGACGGAAAAGTTATGTTGAAGGCTGAGGAAAACGATGTTTATGTGCTGTTTACCGTACAGAATTGGGGAGAGGTGATTCCCGTGGAGGATCAGAAGCGTTTGTTTGAGCGCTTTTATCGCGGCAGAGGAGCGGGAAAGGACAGCGTCGGAATCGGGCTTGCCCTTACAAAGGAGATTCTGGCAAGACAGAACGGCCTTATATCGGTGGAATCCGACGGGACAAAAGGGACGGTTTTTTCAATTAAATTTTTAAAATGTCACTGAAATGTCATTTAGGTTCTCTATACTGTCATCAAAGGGCAGGATGTGATAACGGTCCTGCAGCGTAAACTTTTCTGAATGGAGGATGGCATGGAAATATTGAGAACTGAGCATCTTTACAAGGTATATGGGGAAGGCGGCAACAGGATCGAAGCTGTTAAGGACGCAAACATATCGG
>CANQSE010000276.1 GCA_947626405.1 uncultured Acetatifactor sp.
AAAATATCGTTTTTCCCTCACGCCTGTGCTTTACAAGATCAAGCTGCTTCAATACTCTGAGCTGATGCGATATTGCGGACTGGGACATGCCCAGAACCGCGGCTATATCGTAAACGCACATCTCCGAGCACAAAAGCACGGACAGGATTTTAAGCCGCGTGGCATCCCCAAACACCTTGAAAAATTCCGAAAGATCCTGTAATTCCTCCTCCGGAGGCATTTTTTCTTCAATTTTTTTCAATGTTTCTTCTTTTACATAAATATAAGTATTGTCTTCCATATTCCCCGCCGTTTCCATAAAGTTTCCATAAATCTGTTTGCGTACGTCCGCACCCATTTGCGGCACACTGTCCGGCTTTGCATTTTTTATTCCGGAAATCTGCCTGCGCGCGCCCGCACCCGTTTCCGGCACACTGTCCGGCTTTGCATCCTTTTTTAGTCCGCCTCCTGAAAATACTCCTTCATACCCTGCGACATTGTAATTTTGCCGTCAGAATCCACAAACAGGACCTCCGCTCCGTACGACTGCGCAAGCTCCATCCCCTTCTGCCGCCCCAGCACAAAACAGGCCGTGGACAAACCGTCGCTCAAAAAACCGTCCTTTGTGAGAACAGTAACCGATCTCACTCCGCTGTCGGCGGGATATCCCGTGGCCGGATCAAGTATGTGATGGTACCTTCTGCCGTCCAGCATTACATATCTCTCATAATCCCCTGAGGTTGATATGCACCACTGTCCGTGCACTGACAAAAACCCTATGTTTACTGAAGGGTCGTCGGGATCCGCGATCCCTATCTTCCATTTTGTTCCGTCCGGCTTTTCGCCGTAGGTAAGCACACTGCCGCCAACCGACACGCAGGCGCCGCTTATATCAGGCATGTCCTTAAGACTGTCCAGGACCCTGTCAAGAGCCATGCCCTTTCCCACAGCTCCCAAATCGAGGATGACGCCGTCTGCGGTAAAAAGCGCCGTGCCGTCTTCTTTTCGCTCCAGCCGTATTTTTTCCGACCCTCCCTGCGCCAGGGCTTCGCTTATCTTTTCACTGTCGGGCACAAAAAAATCCCCCTCGCGCAGTCCGGACGCCCAGCCGTCAATATCCCACAGCTTAACCAGCGCTCCAATCGCAGGATCGAAGGCGCCGCCACAGCGCTCTTTAAGTTCCATGCATCGCTCCAGCGCGTCAGCCAGCTCATCCGATATCAGAGTTCCCTCACCGCTGCCTGCTGCCTGATTGATCCTGTATATCTCGGAACTCTCCAGCCGTCTGGAAAGCGTGTCCTCCTCCATTTCCTGTATCAAATCCACAATTTCGCCGATGTCGTCCTCGTCGCCGTCAGACGTGTAGAGAGTAAGCCTGACCACGGTTCCCATTGCCGTTGCGGCGCCCTGAGTGCGTAAGGGCTGTTTCATACCGCACCCGCATAATGTGGCTGCAGCTGCAAAAAGCAGCGCCGCTGTCCCAAAAAACCGCTTCATTTTCCTCTCCCTTTTTGTTATACTATATAGATGATTGCGAAACCGTTTATTCTGTAAGCCTGTACTGTAATAATGACAATCCGCCGTATCAATCCGGCAGAAAGGGAAGCGGAACCACCTGATGGAAAATAAGAAAGACGTCCGGGCCGCCGCTGTGGCTATATCCGTTTTTTTAATAATTGTGACGGCGGGCTGTCTGTTTTACCTGGCGGCAGTCCAGACACGTTCGCAAAACAACGTAGCCTGTATTTATCAAAACGGAAAGCTGATCATGTCAATTCCCCTGGATCAGGTTACGGAGCCGTACACGGTAGACGTCACAGGCGAAGGCGGCCGCGTAAACCGTATTGAAGTGCGCCCCGGAAGCATAGGCATGCTCTCCGCCGACTGTCCGGATCATCTGTGCGTAAAACAGGGGTTCATACACAGCGGCGCCATTCCCATCACCTGTCTTCCAAACGGAGTCGTAATATGCCTTGAAAGCTCAGACGGACAGGACGAACCTGACGCCGTAACCTTCTGAGCGTCACAAATTTCCTTAATGGCAGACGAGAAGTCGCATACGCGGACCGTATTTACAGTTTCTTCCCCGTCGCACATAAACGCAAAACGAATAGATTTGTGCCGGGGCGTCACAAATTCCCCTGATGGCAGACGCGAATTTGAGATTTGCGTCGCTCCGTCGCATATAAACGCAAGGCGAATAAATTCGCCTGGAATGTAGAATAGTGTGAAAAATCACACTTATGTGCTGATTGTTCACACGGAAATGGATATTAAAATGAACACGCGTAAAATAACCATGCTGGGCATGTACGCGGCACTGTCTCTGGCAATCTATGCCGCGGAAAGCGCCCTTCCTCCTCCGGCTCCCATACCGGGCTTCAAGCTTGGGCTTGCAAACATAGTCACCTTGATTCTGCTCAGGCGTCACAGTGTGCGCGACTGCGCCCTCGTACTGACCGTTCGTATTCTCCTGTCGGCAATGCTGTTCGGTCAGCTTCTGAGCCTTCTCTACAGCGCGGCGGGAGGCTTCTTAAGTCTGTCCGTCATGGCATGTGTAAACAGACTTTTGTCAAGAAAGATGTCCCCGCTCACCGGAGCCATGGGCGGTCTGGCTCATAACGCAGGCCAGCTTATCACAGCCTTTTTTGTGACTTCCACACCTGCTGTATTCGCCTATATTCCTTTTCTTCTGCCCGCAGG
>CANQSE010000277.1 GCA_947626405.1 uncultured Acetatifactor sp.
CCAAAGCACCTGTTACCTCTGCGGAGCCGTCTTTTTCATCCTCGCTTTCCCCAAGCCCTGCCGCCTCCGTTATCAGCCTGACAGTCTCCCTGTATTTCTCAAGAAGTTCCTGATGATGAGCTTTGATATATGCGGCGTCGTTATCCCTCGCAGCATCCTCCATCTCCTTAGCCGTCTGTGACAGCGCGTCCGCGCCGATCATCCTGGCGGAGCTTTTTAGCGAATGTGCCTGAATACGATAATTTCCGTAATCTGCATCGGCATACAGCCTTTCCATTTCCTCAGACTTACCTGCCGAATCATCCTTAAATTTTGTGAGAAGCTGTATGTAAAACGCTTTGTCGTTTCTGCAGTAATCAAGTCCGGCATCGACGTTTATTCCCGCAATTTTGAGAGCGGCCATCTCGTCCGTCTTTTCCGTCAGTGTTGCCGCCGTCTGCGACTCTGCCTCAGTCTGTACGGCTCCTGAAGCATTTTTTCCGTCCTCCGTCCTCTCCTGTCCCACAGCGGCATCCGCGCCGTCTTTATCCGCCAAAGGCCTCTCCTCATAGGCATACCGTATGCTCGCCTTGGGCAGCACCTTCTTTAACACGCGCTCAAGCTCCGACGTCTCAATGGGCTTTGACAAAAAGTCGTCAAAACCCTCCCTCAAAAACATCTCCCTGGCGCCGCTTACCGCATTTGCCGTAAACGCGACAGCGGTGAAAACAGTCGAATTATCCCCCTCGAGCCTGCGAAGCTGCTTTAACGTCTCCACGCCGTCCATCTCCGGCATCATATGATCGATAAAGAGAAGGTCAAACTCCTCATGCTGACAGAGTTCAACAGCCTCCTTCCCGCTTGATACCGTGACGACGCTCATCTGGTAATCCCTGAAGATATTTTCCGCCACCATGCGGTTCATGGGCTCATCGTCAACAACAAGGGTCCGCACGCCGGGGCATATAATGCGTCGTTTTTTCATGTCGTTTTCGCCGCCCTGCGCCGACGAGTTGAGCACGCTTACTATCGGGAAGCAGTAGAAAGGTTTGGGAAGCACCTTGCTATGAACAGGTGCGTAAGACGGTACATCGACACGAGACGCTCCAGTTCATCCTGCCTGAATACCCTGTGAGCCGTTATCTCAAGCCCCACCGCTATGTGGGTTATCATCTCGTCATAAAATCTGCGCACTTCGGGAACCTTGTATTTTTCAGGCATCAGATAACATGCAAGGCACAGGCTTGACGGATCGTTGACCGACATTCCGGGCGTTTCGTCCACTACCTTCTGCGGGATGCTGACCGTCACCGTCGTCCCCTTTCCGAGCTGGCTCTCCATATGTACAAAGCCCTTCACTGCGGCGACCATTCCGTACACGATCGGAAGTCCCAGGCCGAGTCCTCCCGCCTTCCTGTCCCGTCCCCTGCTTGACTGATAAAATCTCTCCGTTATCCTTGACAAATTGTCCGCGTCAATACCTATTCCTGTGTCCGTAACCTGTATGCACAGATTTACGCCGTAAGACTTTGGAAGCGCATAAATCCGCACGTAGACTCCGCCTTCCTCAGTGAATTTTACGGCGTTATTGACAAGATGCCTTATAATCTTTTTTATCTTCCTGCCGTCTCCGGAGAGCACAGCCGGAATCCTGGCGTCAACATCAAATATGATCTCGACTCCCGGCTTTTCCTCTATTGCGTACTGCTCGGTGATGATATCGTTTATGAGAGACGACAGCATATAGGGTTCCTCGCACGCCATGATCTTGCCCGCGTCAATCTCCGTATAGTCAAGAATATCCTCTATCTGTCCGAACAGCCTGTATCCGGCCTTCTCAATCGACTGCAGATTTTCTCTCTTTACTCCGTCGGCCTCGCTCTTAATCATGACAGACGCAAGTCCCGTCACGACGTTCACGGGCGTGCGCAGCTCATGAGACACATTCGTAAGAAAGTCCTCCGTCCTGCGGTTCGCCTCCTCCATGTTGGCGATTTTTTCAGTTGTATCCTTCATCTCGCCGCGTCGCCTGTCGGACATGAATTTGGTCATATACGCGGCAAGACATACAAGCACACAGTGAAGCACCAGTCTGGAAACAGAAAGAACGTTGAAATCAAAGGTTTCTCTGAATGAGAACGCGATACCGTATAAAAGCACCGCCAGATACACCACGACGCATAGCCGGATCATATCATACGCGTCAGCGGCATAATAGACAATAATCATTAAGATCATAACAGGGGCAAGATCGTACACGCTGGTCCCATGGCCGCCGTAAAAAATATAGCCGCTCATTCCAAGGGCGAAAAACATCCACCTTTCAACAGCCTCCGGCACTTTTCCGGTAATGTGGAGCGCCCAGCATACTATAAGGGCCACACATATCTCGAGGATTACCCTGAAGTCCCAGTCAAGCAGCAGGCCCTCAATCAATATGGCCGCGGCGAACAATGTATAGCTTATCAATATAATAAGATGTGATAACCTTCTCTTTTCCTGCTCGTACATATCGGCCACCTGTTTTTCTCTCATCTAATCACTTTGTTAAATTAAACCTTATTCACCGCACACGCAACACAGTTTGTTACTTTTCACACAGTAGCCAGTCATAACATTAGCGCCGTCAGCTTAATCGCTGGCGGCGTCTGGCTCATCACTT
>CANQSE010000278.1 GCA_947626405.1 uncultured Acetatifactor sp.
GCCGTCCGTGCCGACAAGGGCGACCTTTGTGGTGGTGCTTCCGGCGTCGATGCCGAGGAAAGCGTCGCCGCGGTATTCGGAAAGATCACCTGTGGCGACATGGTGCTGCCTGTGGCGGGCGCGGAAGTCTGCGTATTCTTCCTGATCCGTAAAGAGGGGCTCCATGCGCTCCACCTCAAATTCCATCTTTATGTCTGAGGAGAGCTTCTTTACCATTTCCTCCATGGAGACGGCGTTTTCCCTGCCGGCGTTTAACGCCGACCCGATAGCGGCGAACAGATGGGAATTGCCGGTCTCAACGACATGCTCCTGATCGAGCTTCAGAGTGCGTATAAAGGCTGTCCGCAGCTCGGACAGGAAATGGAGCGGACCGCCCAGAAACGCCACGTGTCCGCGGATTGGCTTGCCGCATGCAAGACCTGAGATTGTCTGGTTGACAACAGCCTGGAAAATGGAGGCCGCAAGATCAGGCTTCGTTGCGCCTTCGTTTATAAGAGGCTGTATGTCAGTCTTTGCAAAAACGCCGCAGCGGGCGGCAATAGAGTACAGGGACTTGTAATTTTTGGCATATTCGTTTAAACCTTCGGCGTCAGTCTGGATAAGCGAAGCCATCTGGTCTATAAAGGAGCCTGTGCCTCCGGCGCATATGCCGTTCATGCGCTGCTCCACATTGCCGTTTTCAAAATATATAATCTTTGCATCCTCGCCGCCGAGCTCGATTGCAACGTCCGTCTGAGGAGCAAGCTCCCTGAGGGAGGATGCGACCGCGATAACCTCCTGGATAAAGGGAATACCGAGATGATTTGCCAAAGCAAGGCCGCCGGAACCGGTTATCATTGGATAAAGCGTCAGTTCGCCAAGCTGTTTCCATGCTTTGTTTAAAAGCGAGGACAGAGTCTCCCTTATATTGGCAAAATGACGTTCATAATCGGAGAACAGGAGGTTGTGCTCCATGTCCAGAATGGCAATCTTTACTGTGGTGGACCCGATATCGATTCCCAGTGCGGCTGATTTAACGCCGAGTTCCATACAAAACACCCTTCCTGATTTTGATGAGCAGCAGGACTGCCGGCTTAAAAAAATGTAAAACGACGGCAGTCAACAAATTGCGACACACTTAGTTATTATAGTACACGAACCCTCAAATTGCAAATAGGAATGGATATGAAATGTTTATTAATTTAGTAATTTTTCTATAAAATCAGAAATGTTTGGTTTACTTATGAGGCTGTCAATGTTAAAATATGCTTTAGTCCGATGTGCTTTGTCCCGGGCAGTAATATATCTATTCGCCGGGTGCGGACGGTATGAAAGGATGACGGCGCGATGAGAAATTCTATGAGTAAATGGGAAATGAAATTCGGGAAATATGCCATAAAGAATCTGACGCTTGTTCTCATTATGTTTTATGTGGCGGGTTACATTCTGATGTGGACTGCACCGGATTATCTGAACTACCTGACGCTGGACACCCATGCCATTATACACGGGCAGGTATGGAGGCTGATTACGTGGCTTATAATCCCCCCCAGCTCCTTTGACATTTTTACGATTATCATGCTGTTTTTTTACTGGAGCCTGGGCACGCAGCTTGAGCGGGTGTGGGGAGTGTGGCGCTATAACGTCTACATTTTTACAGGCATACTTATGACGATTCTGGGAGCCTTTGCCATCATGGCGGGAATGTACCTTTTCTATCCGGGGCTTAAGGATGTACCTGAATACGTGGAGGCGATATTCGGAAACGGCGCTTTGTTTTACAGCACGTACTATGTGAATATGTCGATATTTCTGGCTTACGCCTTTACTTTTCCGGACAATCAGGTGCTCCTTATGTTTTTGATTCCGGTAAGAATAAAATGGCTCGGGATTATCTACGGTATTATGCTCGGTGTGGATCTGTTCTCCGCAGCGTGGTCGGCGGTGGCTGATTCGAATCCGTTCAAGTTTATGTACTGGTTCCAGGTGGTTGCGATAGGAGCCTCCCTGTTAAATTTCCTTGTCTTTTTCCTGAGGAGCAGGAGCCATATTCATTTAAATCCGAAGCAGATAAGGAGACGGGCGGAGTTTCGGCAGGATATCCGGAAAAATCCCAGGGTATCACGTCACAAATGCGCCATATGCGGGCGGACGGACGAAGACGATCCGACTCTGGAATTTCGTTTCTGCTCAAAATGCAACGGAAATTACGAATATTGCCAGGAGCATCTTTTTACTCACGAACATATCAAATGACTGTGGCTTTTTATGAAAAATTACAGTGCGGGGGAGGACATATGGAACGTGAACAGATCTTTGCGCGAAAGCTTGAAGCGCTTCGGAAGCTGGCCGTACAGCAGGGAAACTGTGTTACAGACGGCCAGGTCAGGGATACATTCAGCGAACTTGAATTGAACGAAGAACAATATAAGCTTGTGTTTGACTATCTTGTGCAGAACAGGATAGGCATCGGCAGCCCCGCGGATCCCGACGATTATCTTACGGAGCGCGAACTCGGATATCTTGAGAATTATCTTGAGGACATAAGCATGCTTAAGGTGTACAGCGGCGGGGAGCTTGAAGCACTTACGCTGTCAGCCATGGCGGGGGACATACCTGCAAAGCGCAGCCTCACGGAAGCCTATC
>CANQSE010000279.1 GCA_947626405.1 uncultured Acetatifactor sp.
CTGGTATAGTCTCTTTCATGACTATACCAGCATATTATAGTCTCTTTATCGACCATAGTCAAGTAAATAACACTAAAATAAAATTTGTATGAGTAATAAATAGAGTTTTGCGCAGAATTTGCACAGACAGATAATTACAAAAAAGCGGAAAGGAACGGAAGAAACAGATGAAAAGACGATTGATACCACATCAAAACAGAAAAAGAAAAGAGAGGGAAAAAAATGATAAGCTATACTCCGTTTTGGGAAACCTTGAAAAATTCACAGGAAACAACCTATTCTTTAATTAACAGACACCACATCTCCAGTGCTACATTAGACAAACTCCGAAAAAACAAGCCCCTGAATACCACCACCATAAATGATTTGTGCCGTATTCTTCAATGCAGCATACAGGATATTGCCGTCTATGTTCCTTCCGAAACGGACCAGCCTTTGTAAAAAAACGACATTTTAATCGGTAAATTTTAAAATCCTGTGCGATCGAATAACGGCTGAAATAAAAAAGCCGCAAACTAAAGTTTGCGGCGGGTTTGCACGCGTCCCCGAGGTGATTCGAACACCCGGCCTTTCGCTTAGGAGGCGAACGCTCTATCCTGCTGAGCTACGGAGACGTATTCAAAAATTATCAGGATTTGTATCCTTTTAAATTGCTTCTTCGGGAAAATTTATATGCCCCTGCAGCCAGATAACGCCTTTAAAACGTCTGCCTACCTGAGGTTCCCCGAACAAGTCTATTATATTAATACAAACGTCAAATGTCAATTCATTACAGGAAATTGTTAAAATATAAATTTTTTCGTCTGTTATACGATTGGCGGAAATGCGTATTCCCGTAATTTCCCCCAGAATGGAATATTGATCACATTCGACGCCGTAGGGCATAAAACACGTATCCACCAGGCTGAACAAATCTTCCCTCTGAATCCTTCTGGAAATAGTGGTGTAAATATCCATGTCTTCAAGGGTAAGGGTCTCGATAGCTTCCTCGTCCCCTTTTCTTGCTGCCGCCATCAGATTGTTTCTTGTTGCGGACGCCTGTTTTACTCTCTGCAGCTGCTCCTCGTCCTTCTGGATCGGCAGCAGCACGGAGCCGCTGATCGACAATGCGGACAGCGTAAGCGTCGTGCCGCGTATCGGCAGCTTCCCCATAGCCTGAGCCTTTACATATGGAAGACGGTTTTTCAGATAAAAAATCAGTGAGATGCCAAGCTTTATATCATCGCATACTCCGGCGTATGATTCCTTGTCGGCATGACGTTCTACCGACACGTCTTCATACGATGTGATGCCGTATCCTGTCAGATATGGATAATAATATTCATAAGTAAATTTTTCTTCCTCGTCAAATTCACCGCATACGGCAATCCCAAGATCCGTGGCAAAATCCTTGCAAAATTCTCCCAAAAGAGTATTTTCCTGGTTTACGGTAATGGAACGCCTGTCGGAGTTTATCACTACCTCCGTAAGCAGCTCCTGGAGCTTGCGTTTACTCTCAAACTGGCTGAATCCTATGGCTCTCATATATTTGTGCAAAACATCACCTTCTTTCCGATCCCGAAGCATATCGGCACATTCATTTATTTTCCGGCGGGCGTAATTTTTTCTTTTCCGCCCATGTAAGGACGAAGCGCTTTCGGTATATCGATGCTTCCGTCGGCATTTACATTGTTTTCCAAAAATGCAATCAACGCTCTTGGCGAAGCCAGAACGGTATTATTCAGTGTATGAACATAATATGTGCCGTTTTCACCCTTTGTGCGGATACCGAGACGTCTGGCCTGAGCGTCTCCCAGAGTGGAGCAGGAGCCAACCTCAAAATACTTTTTCTGCCTTGGGCTCCACGCCTCTACATCGCATGATTTGACCTTCAAATCCGCAAGATCACCGCTGCAGCATTCAAGGGTGCGGACGGGAATATCAAGGCTTCGGAAAAATTCAACCGTATAGCTCCACATTTTGTCATACCATTCCATGGATTCTTCAGGCTTGCAGAGTACGATCATCTCCTGTTTTTCAAACTGATGAACTCTGTATACTCCTCTTTCCTCTATGCCGTGGGATCCAACCTCCTTGCGGAAGCACGGTGAATAGGACGTCATCGTCACCGGAAGTTTTTTTTCGTCTATAATCTGACCCTTGAATTTTCCGATCATGGAGTGTTCCGAGGTTCCGATCAAAAACAAATCCTCCCCCTCTATTTTGTACATCATTGCGTCCATTTCGGCAAAGCTCATCACACCGTTTACCACATTGCCGCGAATCATAAAGGGCGGAATACAGTAAGTAAATCCTTTGTCGATCATGAAATCTCTGGCGTAGCTTATCATTGCGGAGTGGATCCTCGCCGCGTCTCCCATCAGGTAATAAAATCCGTTGCCGCTGGTGCGTCCCGCGCTTTCTTTGTCCAGCCCGTTTATGCTGTCCAGAATATCGGCATGGTACGGAACTTCAAAATCCGGCACTACAGGATCACCGTATTTTTGAATCTCCACATTCTCGCTGTCGTCCTTTCCGATAGGAACGGAAGGGTCAATAATATTTGGAATTGACATCATGATCTTTGTGATTTTTTCCTGAAGCTGCGCCTCCAGGGCTTCAAGCTCTGCAAGC
>CANQSE010000280.1 GCA_947626405.1 uncultured Acetatifactor sp.
CCCTGGGGCGCACCCAGGTTCGTGCCGCAGCCGGTGCAGAATTTCTGCCCGTCCGGTAATTCTTTCAGCTATTTCACATCGTACAGGGATCCTAATCTTGAAAAGACCGTTGATGTCTATGAGCATGCGGCGGATTTTGTAAAGGGCTTTGAGGCCGACGAGCGCACGATGACAAAATACGTCATAGGTGCAGTCAGCAACCTTGACGTGCCGCTTACTCCTGCGGACAGGGGACTGCGCTCAGAGGTGGCGTATTTTATGGGACTCACCGACGAGATGCTCCAGGCGGAGAGGGATCAGGTGCTTGCCGCCGACCAGGAGAGCATCAGACAGCTCGGCGACTATATTGACGCCTTTATGGACGACGACTGTCTGTGTGTTGTGGGAAATGCGCGGCAGATAAAGGAGAATATGTTCGGGCATATCGAGAACCTTTTCTGAAGCCGGTAAAAATTGTGTAGACGGAGAGGAGCCGCCAGAGGATACAGTATGGAAGAAAACATGGAGTACAGATCGGGATTTGCAGCCTTGATCGGCCGCCCGAACGTGGGAAAATCAACCCTGATGAACAGGCTTATAGGGCAGAAGATTGCAATTACCTCAAGCAGGCCCCAGACTACCAGGAGCTGTATACGGACAGTGCTCACCACAGAGGAAGGGCAGATAGTGTTTCTGGACACTCCCGGCATACACATGGCCAAAAACAAGCTGGGTGACTACATGGTAAACGCTGCGGAGCGCACGCTTGAGCACGCTGACGTGATTCTGTGGCTTGTTGAGCCTTCAAATTACATCGGCGCGGGCGAAAGACACATAATTGAAAAGCTTAAAAAGACAAAGACGCCCGTGATACTCGTCATCAATAAGATTGATACCGTAAAAAGGGAGGAAGTGTTTGCGTTTATCGACACTTACCGCAAGGAGATGGATTTCTGTGAGATTGTGCCCGTGTCTGCGCTGCGCGGCAGAAACACGCGGGAGCTTGTAAAATGTATCTTTAAGTATCTTCCGTGCGGCCCCGCATTTTATGACGAGGACACCATAACCGACCAGCCCGTGCGCCAGATTGTTGCGGAGCTTATAAGGGAGAAGGCTCTTAGGCTTTTGGAGGATGAAATACCACACGGCATCGCCGTGACAATCGAGAGTATGCAGCGGAGAGGAAAGATTTGGCAGATCGAGGCCACTGTGGTATGCGAGAGAGAATCCCACAAGGGAATGATTATCGGAAAAGGCGGGCAGATGCTTAAAAAAATCGGTTCCGCCGCCCGCAGGGACGCGGAAAATCTGCTGGATGCGCAGGTCAATCTAAAGCTTTGGGTTAAGGTAAAAAAGGATTGGAGGGACAGTGATTTCCTTCTGAAAAATTATGGATATGACCCTAAAGATGTCTCGCGCAGCGAATAGAAAAAAGTGAAATTGCAGACCCTAAGAACATGCAATTACAATGGATTAGGGGGATCTGTAATGGACTTGAAATACTGGAAGCGTTTTGAGAGCAGCGGGAAAATAGAGGACTATCTGGCGTTTGCATCCTGCAGAAGGCAGGAAGAACAGACGGAGAAAACGGCAGGGGAAAACGGCAATGCAGGAGTATATATGGGTGACGGGGATCATACTGAAGCAGAGTCCGGTGGGAGAGTACGACAGACATATCAGCCTTTTGACTAAGGAGAGAGGCAAGCTGTCGGCTTTTGCCAGGGGAGCCAGAAAGCCGGGCAGCAGGCTTGCGGCTGCGACAAATCCTTTTGCCTTCGGGAGCTTTAAGCTCTATGAGGGGAAAAATTCCTACACGCTTACCGAGGCCGACATTGAGAATTACTTTGAGGACCTTCGTTCTGATTATATAGGCGCCTGTTATGGCCTTTATTTTGCAGAGGTGACAGAATATTATACCAGGGAGAACAACGACGAGAGGGAAATGATGAAGCTGCTTTACCAGTCACTGAGGGCCCTCTGCGCCGGCTCCCTTCCCAACGCCCTTGTGAAATGTGTGTTTGAGTGCAGGGCAATTGCGATAAACGGCGAGTTCCCGGGGCCGCCCGCTGACAGGCTGCTGGATGAGTCCACGGTATACTGTCTTAATTACATAGCAAACACTCCTGTGGAAAGGCTTTACACCTTTGCAGTGAAGGACAATGTGCTGGAGGAGCTCAGGCAGGTGTCTGAGGAGTATATGAAGCGGTTTGTGGGACGCAGATTCAAAAGTCTCGAGGTTCTGCAAACTCTCTGTTGAAAAAAATTACCGTTTTTGGTACAATAATTTGGCACGGGCGGACAAAGCGGCGCCCGAATAATCCCATAGGTCGAGGAGTTTGTCGGATGAAAAGATGTGGAAGGCTTGCGGCGGTTTTTATTGCGGCTGCCCTTCTGTCCTCGGGATGCGGACAGAAGGTTCCGGACAGGATAGAGGAATCCACCCTGGTCATCAGCTCAAAGGGGAAGGTGACGGCTTACAGGGTGGGCGAGTTTGACAAATCCTATTACAGTCTCTCCGAGCTGGAAGTCATGGCAAATGAGGAGGCGGCGAGGTTCTGCGGCTCAGTCGGGGACAATGCGGCCGTGAAGGTGGAGAATGTCAGCACGGTGCAGGATAAGGC
>CANQSE010000281.1 GCA_947626405.1 uncultured Acetatifactor sp.
AGCCCCTATCACGGCGCGGTGTACGCCGTTACTGAGTCCATGGCTAAAATTGCCGCGGGAGGAGGAGACGTCTCAAAAATCCGCTTCACCTTCCAGGAATACTTCCGCAGGATGACGGAGGATCCCAGGCGCTGGAGCCAGCCGTTTGCGGCTCTGCTTGGAGCGTATGACGCGCAGATGGGCTTCGGGCTTGCCTCTATCGGCGGAAAGGACAGCATGTCGGGCACGTTTAATGACATTGACGTGCCGCCCACGCTGGTGTCTTTTGCGGTTGACGTTGCCGGACTTGGCGATATAATCACTCCGGAGCTTAAAAATCCGGGAAGCAGCCTGGTGCGCTTTAAGATTGAAAAGGATGAGTTTGATATACCGGTTTACGACAAAACCGCCCGTCTCTATGAGTCGGTGCACAGACTGGAATCGGAGGGAGTCATTGTGTCGGCATATGCGCTTGATGCCAAAGGCGCTGCGGCCGCCGTCGCAAAGATGGCCTTCGGAAACGGTCTGGGTGTTAAGCTGGAAGAAAGCCTGTCAAAGGAAGATCTCTTTGGATGCGGTCTGGGAGACATTATTGCGGAAGTCCCTTCGGATAAGCTAAAGCTTCTTAAGGAGAGCAGGGTTGAATACACTCTCGTGGGAACAGTGACAAAGGAGCCTGTGTTTGTCTTCTCCGACGTGAGGATTACGATGGAGGAGGCTTTAAGCGCATGGACCTCAAAGCTTGAGAAGGTATTCCCCACAAGGGCGTCAAAGGACAGGGCTCCTCTCGACGGAAAGTGCTTTAAGGCGGATCACGTTTATGTCTGCAAAAATAAGGTTGCAAGGCCAAACGTGTTTATCCCGGTATTTCCGGGCACAAACTGTGAATATGACAGTGCGGCGGCCTTTGAGAGAGCCGGCGCTGAGGTAACGGTGAAGGTGTTCAGAAATCTGACGGCCGAGGATATACGTCAGTCGGTTGATGAGTTTGACAGGGCGATTGCAAAAGCACAGATTATTATGTTCCCCGGCGGATTTTCGGCCGGCGACGAGCCGGACGGCAGCGCGAAATTCTTTGCCACTGCTTTCCGCAACCAGAGACTTAAGGAGGCGGTCAGCAGGCTCCTGAACGAGAGAGACGGCCTTGCGCTGGGAATCTGCAACGGTTTTCAGGCGCTTATAAAGCTCGGACTTGTCCCCGGCGGAGACATCGTGGGTCAGACGGAGGATTCTCCCACGCTGACATTTAACACTATCAACCGACATATCTCAAAGATGGTGTATACAAAGGTGGTCTCCGACAAGTCGCCATGGCTTGCCGGCGCCAGACTGGGCGAAACGTACTGCAGTCCGGCATCGCACGGAGAGGGACGTTTCGTTGCCACAGGGGAATGGCTTGACAGGCTGTTTGAAAACGGCCAGGTCGCCACGCAGTACGCGGATCCCGACGGGAATATATCCATGGACGAGGAATACAATATCAACGGCTCTTACCGTGCTATAGAGGGAATCACGTCGCCTGACGGCAGGGTGCTTGGCAAGATGGCTCATTCGGAGAGGCGCGGCGACGGCGTGGCAAAGAATATCTACGGAATCCAGGACATGAGGATTTTTGAATCCGGCGTGGCGTATTTCCGGTAAATGTCTGGCTTCTCCCTGAGGAGAGCAATGAAATCAGTCACAGAAAGGGCGATGGCGCTGTTCATCGTACGGGTAAAAGATTATGTTATTGGCGTTGGTGCCTCTTTTTGACGAGAACATGACGGTGAAGGCATATTCGGTGTTCTCACAGAAAGACAATTTCTTTCTGGACCCAATGATGCTTGGAACGAGAAAAAACGACGGGGCTGCCGCAGTAGAGGGACTTGACCTGATAAGGATCATGGGTATCGAGACGCTTTCGGAGGACAAGGAGATTTTTGTGCCGATCAGCAATATCTCTATTTTCTCGGACGTGGAGAGCCAGTGCGACGCGCCCCACGAGAGAATAGTCTTCCTTATAGACGATACCATTCCTCCGGTGGATATGTATATAAACAGGCTCAGAGAGCTTCGGGAGAAGAAATACAAGCTCGCAATACGCAAGCTGGCTGTGTCGGCATTTGAGAGCTATCGACAGGTGTTAAGCCTGATGGATTACGTTTTTCTCGACAACAGGAAGGTCGCCATCGACAAGGCAAAGATCTATTTCAGCAAGCTCTATCCGAATATAAAGCTGTGCGCCGGCGGAATTGACAGTATGGCCGTGTTCGAGACGCTTAAGGCCTCCGGCGGCTACAGGCTCTTTGAGGGAGATTTTTACCGCGTGCCTGTGACAAAAGGCTCGCACGAGGTCGCTCCGCTTAAGGTAAACTACATTGAACTTTTGAATATTGTAAACGACAGCAATTTTGAACTGACAAAGGCGGCGGACGTGATCGGGCGCGACACCGCCCTGACAATTTCGCTTCTTAAGATGGTAAACAGGATGACCGTAAACTCCGGCATCACAACCTTAAGACACGCGGCCGCCATGCTGGGACAGAGAGAGCTCAGGAAGTGGATAAACACCGCTGTTGTCAACGAGATGTATGCAGATAAACCAAGCGAGGTTACGAGACTTTCGCTTCTGCGTGCAAA
>CANQSE010000282.1 GCA_947626405.1 uncultured Acetatifactor sp.
ATAGGATGTCCATTCCTCCCCAAACAGGAAAAGATTTTCCGGAAGCTGCTCAAAGCTCCCGAGAAAACTGTCCGCGTCGTGGTTACCCCGCAGATAAAAAAAACTGATCCCAGGGTGTCCCTCGATGCCGTCCCTGACGGCATTTTTAGCCGCCGCCGACACGTTTTTCGTATCAAACAGATCTCCCGCGATGAGAATGGCTTCCACACCCTGCTGTGAGGCAAAATTCAACATTCTGTCAAAAGCGCTCAAAAGCTCCGCCCGGCGCTCCTTTGCCTTTTCTTTTGTCAGATTGGAGGTCATCACTGAATCAAGATGAAGATCCGCACAATGAATTATTTTCATACTAACAGACTCCTATTTATGATATGGTTCGCCGCTTATGATCCGAAAGGCGCGATAAATCTGCTCGCAGAGAATCACTCTCATCAACTGATGCGGGAAAGTCATGTCTGAAAAGCTCAGCTTAAAATCAGCACGTTCGCTAACGCTCCCGTGCAGCCCCAGGGAACCGCCTATCACAAATGTGATATGGCTCGTTCCGCCTGATGTCAGGGAATCAATCCACTTTGAAAATTCCACAGAGGACAGCTTTTTCCCGCTTATCTCGAGTGTGCAGACATAGTCGGATGCACCGATCCTTTCCAGTATTCTGTCCGCTTCCCGCCGCATAATCCTTTCCTCCTGATTCGGCGACGCCTTATCGGGAGTCTTTTCGTCCGCCACCTCTATAAGCTCCAGCCGACAGTACCCTCCGAGTCTCTTTGCGTATTCCTCCACGGCCTCACGCCAGAATTTCTCCTTCAGCTTCCCCACAGAGAGAATAGTGATCTTCATGTTTTTGTGTCCTCATAAAGCATACCGTAGACCTGATCCTCCACAAAGCGATCAAGAAAATCCTGATCCAGATTAAGAAACTGGCGGTTTAGTTTTTCCTTAATACATTCCGTACGGTTTAAGTAGAGAATCTCGTCAGGGATCCCCTCGCCACCCGCCGCGGCGTCAATGTCCGCGGCATTGAGAGTCTCCCTGCACCAGTCAAGCATGGTGCTGCGGAGAGTGTTTTCAGACTCCGCCTTTCCCTCGAAGACAACGGCGTTTCGCAGCGAGACAGCCCCCGCCACAAGAAACAGCAGGAATATGGCTCCCATGACGCCATAAAAAAGGTAGGCGTTTCCCATCTTTATCGGAAGTACCCCCGATACGCCCAAAACCACCAGGACAAGTCCGACAACGCCTATGACAGTCAGCATCCAGCCCGACGATCTGTTTTCGTCGGCCATAGTTAAACTGTCCTGATAGTATCCACGCCCCCTCAAACCGCCTTTGGTTTTATTTTCATCCGGCAGGGAACTTTCATCATTTTCGGATTCTTCGGGTATTTCGTCATATGACAGGCCGGGCTCGCCTTCATAACCGGACAAATCGTCTTCCTGTACCGGTTCTTCATCCACCAGACTCACGCCGCAGTCCGCACAGACAGTAAATCCCTCTCTGTACTCATTTTTGCACTTTGTACACCAGGTCATATGTATCCTCCCTCCCGTACATCAAAAATACCTTTTCTCAGCACTCATAGTCGATACAGCTTCTGTTGCATGTGACGGATCCGATATATTCTTTTGCCTTTAAATGATCCGGATGCTCCTGATAAGCCGCAAGCGCCTGTTGGCTCTCAAAACCGGAAATCAAAGCGACATCACGGTTGCCTGTCGGCAGACCGTCAGTCACCACCCTGATTTCCAGGGCGCCGTCCACCTTCTCCCCGATTGGCTCAAGCAGGTCCCTGATTTTCTCTCCAGCCTGCCGCCTCTCCTGCGGGGACATATCCTCCAAAAAACTCCACAACACAATATGCTTTACCATAAAAACCCCTTTCACCGCAGATTTACCCGCGTCCACAAAAAGAGCCATACGCCGCTTTATTTACCGCTTAGATACTCGTCTATACCCTTCGCCGCCGATTTGCCCGCGCCCATCGCAAGGATAACGGTTGCGGCTCCGGTGACGGCGTCTCCTCCGGCGTAGACGGCATCCTTTGACGTTTTACCGTTTGTTTCATCCGCGACGATACATTTCCGCCTGTTTGTCTCAAGCCCCTTCGTGGTCGATGAAATCAACGGGTTTGGCGACGTGCCCAGCGCCATTATTACCGTGTCGAGCTCCATTACAAACTCTGAACCAGGAATCTCAACCGGACTCCTTCTTCCGGACGCATCCGGCTCTCCAAGCTCCATACGGATACATTTCATACCCGTTACCCAGCCCTTTTCGTCGCTCAAAATCTCGGTAGGATTCGTAAGAAGATCAAATATGATCCCCTCCTCCCTGGCGTGGTGTACCTCCTCCACTCTTGCGGGAAGCTCCTCCTCGCTTCGGCGGTATACGATATGAACCTCCGCGCCCAGTCTCAGCGCAGTTCTCGCAGCATCCATGGCAACGTTTCCGCCGCCCACCACAGCCACCTTTTTGCTGTGCATGATAGGCGTGTTGGATGTCTCGTCAAAGGCCTTCATCAGATTGCTTCTCGTCAGGTACTCGTTTGCCGAGAACACGCCGTTTGCGTTTTCTCCCGGGATCCCCATAAACT
>CANQSE010000283.1 GCA_947626405.1 uncultured Acetatifactor sp.
ATGACCGGGCTGGATCAGCGGCTGCCCGGAATGGGAATCAAAAAGAAATACAGCCTGACCGGAAAAAATGTCAACTGGGAGTATGTCAGCCAGATTATCAATCTGACGCAGACCACAAGCGCATCCTATCTGCTTTTGGCAAGCCTTGATATTTCCAGACGAAATCTTGCGGTCAGGGGCAGGGGGGAGATAGCAAAGGTAGTGGCGCTTGCGGAATATGCAAGGAAAGAGATAAACTGTATAGGCGGTTATTATGCTTACACGTCGGACCTGATAAACGGCGACAGCATTTTCGATTTTGACAAGACAAAGCTGACGGTAAACACCCTTGGAATCGGTCTTGCGGGTATTGAAGTGTATGATATACTGCGGGATGATTACGATATTCAGATGGAGCTTGGCGACATCGCAAATGTGCTGGCGTATATTTCAATCGGAGACAGAGAGAGGGATGTTGAGCGTCTGATAAGCGCCATGGTTGAGATCAGGCGCAAGTACAGCAGGGACAACACGGGGATGTACACGCATGAGTATATTGAGCCGAGGGTTGCCGTGTCGCCCCAAAGCGCTTTTTATGCCGAGAAGGAATCCCTGCCTCTGGAGAAGACAAAAGGGCGCGTATGCAGCGAGTTTGTCATGTGCTATCCTCCTGGGATACCAGTTTTGGCGCCCGGGGAGGAGATTACGGAGGACATTCTTGATTATATAGCATATGCGAAGGAAAAGGGATGCTCTCTGACAGGTCCTGAAGATCCCGGGATAGAAAAGCTGAATGTATTGAAGGAAGAATGGGTATAGGAAGCGTTTAAGGGTATTCAGTGTAAAGGAAGGAGGCCGGAGAATGGAACTGTGGTTTTCGGAACCCCATACGCCGGATATAAAGCTGTCAATCAGAGTGGACAGGCAGCTCTTAAGCATGGAAAGTGATTTTCAGAGGATCGACATATTTGAATCTCCTGAGCTTGGCCGGATCCTGGTGCTTGACGGATATGTGATGCTGACTGAAAAGGACGAGTTTATCTACCATGAGATGATTGTGCATGTGCCCATGGCGGTTCACCCGAATGTAAAAAGAGTCCTTGTGATCGGAGCGGGCGACGGAGGCGCGGTGCGCGAACTCACAAAATATCCTGAAGTGGAACATATCGATCTGGTGGAAATTGACGAGCAGGTGATAAAGGCGTGCATGGAATATCTGCCGCGCACGGCGTGCAAGCTGACAGATCCGAGAGTTTTTATCCATTATGAAGACGGACTTAAATATGTCCGTTCAAAGGAAAACGAATATGATTTGATTATCGTGGATTCCACGGATCCCTTCGGTCCCGGAGAGGGATTGTTTACAAGGGAATTTTACGGCAACTGCTATAAGGCGCTGAAAGAGGACGGCATCATGGTGAACCAGCATGAGAGCCCTTTTTATGAGGCGGACGCGACTGCCTGTATGCGTGCTCACAAGCGGATTGTGGAGAGCTTTCCAATAAGCAGGGTATATCAGGCGCATATTCCGACTTATCCGTCAGGGCACTGGCTGTTTGGGTTTGCGTCCAAGCGGTATCACCCGATCCATGACCTGGATGTGTACAGGTGGACGGAGAGAGGGCTGGAAACAAGATATTACACGCCAAGGCTGCACCAGGGGGCGTTTTGCCTGCCCGCCTATGTGGAAAAGCTGCTGCGAATGGTGGAAGTGCGCGACTAAAAGAATATGGGGGTTATTATGTCTAAAATTTTAATTATCGGATGCGGAGGCGTTGCTTCCGTGGCAATTCAGAAATGTGCAAAGAAACCGGATGTATTTTCGGAGATCTGCATTGCGAGCAGGACGGTGGCAAAGTGCGAGGCTTTGAGGGAAAAGCTTAGCGGAAGCACAGACGCCGTCATCACCACGGCTAAAGTTGATGCCGACAATGTGGAGGAGCTTACAGCCCTGATACGCAGGGAAAAACCAAGTGCGGTACTTAATCTGGCGCTGCCGTATCAGGATTTGACAATCATGGACGCCTGCCTTGCCTGTGGCGTGGATTATATCGACACAGCAAATTATGAGGCGGAAAACACTGAGGATCCCGTCTGGCGCCAGGCATACGAAAAGCGATGCAGGGAAAAGGGATTTACCGCGTATTTTGACTATTCCTGGCAGTGGGCGTACAGAGAGCGGTTTGAAAAGGCGGGGTTGACCGCCCTTTTGGGGAGCGGATTTGATCCCGGAGTTACAGGCGTGTTTTCCGCATATGCACTGAAGCATTATTTTGACGAAATTCATTACATTGACATAATGGACTGTAACGGCGGCGATCACGGATATCCGTTCGCAACGAATTTTAATCCCGAGATAAACCTGCGTGAAGTGTCTGCAAACGGCTCCTATTGGGAAAACGGCCGCTGGGTGGAGACTAAGCCCATGGAGATTAAGAGGGAATATGATTTTGCCCAGGTTGGGAAAAAGGACATGTACCTGCTGCACCATGAGGAGATAGAGTCGCTGGCGCGTAACATACCGGGGATCAGGAGGATCCGTTTCTTTATGACGTTCGGACAGAGTTATCTTACTCATATGAAATGTCTGGAGAATGTCGG
>CANQSE010000284.1 GCA_947626405.1 uncultured Acetatifactor sp.
AGAAATAATACAAACGAACAGGGAGGTTAAATGTCATTTATGAAAAAAATCGAAGAATTGTCTGCTTACGAGGTGATTGAAAAAAAGGAGATTCCGGATATCGGGAGCGTCGGTTATCTTGTCCGCCACAAAAGGACGGGGGCAAGGCTTGCGCTGCTTTCAAATGACGACGAAAACAAAGTGTTTTACATCGGCTTCAGGACGCCGCCAAAGGACTCGACAGGTGTTGCCCATATCCTGGAGCATTCGGTGCTGTGCGGATCCAGGGAATTTCCGGTGAAGGATCCCTTTGTGGAGCTTGTTAAGGGTTCGCTCAACACGTTTTTAAACGCAATGACATATCCTGACAAGACAATTTATCCGGTGGCAAGCTGCAACGACAAGGATTTCCAGAATCTGATGCACGTGTATCTCGACGCGGTTTTTTATCCCAATATCTATGCAAAGGAAGCCATATTCCGCCAGGAGGGATGGCATTATGAGCTTGACGAAAATACAGGGGAGCTTACTTACAACGGCGTTGTCTACAACGAGATGAAGGGGGCTTTTTCATCACCCGACGACGTGCTGTATCGGGAGATATTAACCTCGCTCTATCCTCATACGACATACGGGTGCGAGTCGGGCGGGGATCCTGATGTGATACCTGAACTGACATACGAGCAGTTCCTGGATTTCCACAGGACGTACTATCATCCTTCAAACAGCTATATATATTTGTATGGAAATATGGATATGGCGGAAAAGCTGACCTTCATCGACGAACATTATCTCTCTGCCTTTGACGCTCTGGAGGTGGCGTCCGAGGTGGGTACGGAACCGGCTTTTTCGTCCGCTGTCAGAACCGAGCGCGAGTTTCCGTTAAATGCAGGGGAGGACGCGGAGGAAAACACGTTTATCTCATGGAATCTGTCAGTCGCTGACAGTCTTGACAAGGAGCTTTATATTGCAATGCAGATTCTTGATTACGCTCTGTGTTCAGCTCCCGGTGCGCCTTTAAAACAGGCTCTGGTTGAAAGAGGGCTTGGCCGCGACGTGTACAGTATGTACGAAAACGGCATCAGACAGCCGTTTTTCAGCGTGGTCGCAAAGGGTGTCGACGCGGGCAGGGAGCAGGAATTTCTCGATGTGATCAGGCAGGTTTTAAACGACATAGCCAATAACGGTTTCGACGCGAAGGCTCTTTACGCCGGAATAAACTTTTATGAATTTAAATACCGCGAGGCGGATTTCGGGAGCACTCCGAAAGGACTTATGTACGGCATCCAGATTTTGGATAGCTGGCTTTACGATGACAGACTCCCGTTTGTCCATATTCAGGCAAACGACACCTTCGCAGCGCTCAGAGATAAGGTGGAGCAGGGATATTTTGAGGGGCTGATCCGAAAATACCTGCTCAATAATCCGCATGCGTCAACCGTGCTTATAAAACCCGTGGAGGGACTGGGAGAGCGCAGAGAGGCGGCTTTAAAGGATAAGCTTGCGGCGGTTAAGGAAAAAATGACGCAGGCCGATCTGGATCATATAAAGGAGACGTTTGAAAAGCTTAACCTGTTTCGCGAGACGCCGGATTCTCCCGAGGATCTGGCAAAGATTCCGATGCTTAAGAGAAGCGATATCAAAAAGGAAGCGGCAAAGCTTGTAAACCGTGAGACAATGCTGGGAGACATACCGGTTCTTTATCACAATCTTAAAACAAACGGCATAGGGTATCTTCGGCTTGTTTTCCGCTGCGGGCAGATCCCGGGCGAATATTTCCAGTATATCGGCGTGCTTAAGGGGTGCCTTGGGCTGCTGAACACGGAAAATTATTCATACAGTGATCTCTTTAACGAGGTAAACCTTGCGACAGGCGGTATTTCGGCCATTACCAATCTGTACGGAAATGTCAAAGATCCGGAGCGTTATATCACGACGCTTGAGCTTAAGACAAAGGTTTTATACCCCAATCTTGAAAAGGCGGTGGCGCTGCTTGAGGAGATCCTTCTTACCAGCGATTTTTCCGATTCCAGGAGGCTCAAGGAGATTCTTGCCGAGGGAAAATCAAGGATGCAGGCTTCCATGACGTCCGCGGGACACAGAGTTGCGGTCGGCAGGGCGGAATCGTATAACAGCGAGAGCGGAGTCATAAGCGACACGATTTCAGGCGTTGCTTTTTACCGTCTTGTGGCCGATCTGGACGCGCATTTCGACGAGCGGAAGGAAAAGCTTTCACGGATGTTAAAAGAGCTGAGCATTATGCTGTTTCGTCCGGAAAACCTCATGGTTGACTTTACCGGTGACGAGGAGGTGCTTAAGAGCCTTGCCGAGCCTGTGAAAAGGCTTTCGGAGAAGCTTTACCGCACATCGGTTAAAAAGGAAGCCTGGCACCCGGCTGTGGAGAAAAAGAACGAGGGATTTATGACCTCCGCGCAGGTACAGTATGTCTGCCGCGCCGGAAGCTTCTTAAAGAAGGGTCTGCCGTACAGAGGAGACCTGCAGGTGCTTAAGGTGATGATGGGATATGAATACCTGTGGGTGAACGTCAGGGTCAAGGGCGGTGCCTACGGGTGTATGTGCGATTTCGGAAGGCTCGGAGAC
>CANQSE010000285.1 GCA_947626405.1 uncultured Acetatifactor sp.
CCATGACGGGCATCATAATGTCCACAATCGCAAGGTGGGGCTTTATGCTCTCAATTACCTCAAGCCCGATTTTCCCGTTTTGCGCCTGATATACTTCATAGCCCTGATTTTTAAGGTATATCTCTATACCCTCCCTGATCTCCCTGTCGTCCTCAACCACAACGATACGATATTTGTTTTCCATTTTTCTCCTCACTACAAAGGCGAATTAATTCGCTTTAAGCGTTTTACGCGACGGGGCGACGCAAATCTCAAATTCGCGTCTGCCATCAGGGGAATTTGTGACGCTTTGGCACAAATTCCCAAACGAACAAGGTTCGTTTTGTGAAATAATCACATCAGTGTGATTTTTCACACTACCGCTCTGACAGACAATATTATAAGCGTGAAAACTTAACGGAACATGCAGAAGAATCTTAAGATTTTCTATAGAAATTCCAAACACACAAAACGCCCCCGTACAAGCGGGCTTGACGGGAGCATTTTTTGCGTGGCTAATTGTTTTTCCTGACATTAAAAACGCGTCAGTTGTTGATAAGCTTATCTTCTTCGTTGTTCCAACTGTAAAGCTTTCTGATTTCCTCGCCGACCTTCTCGGAGGGATGCTCGGAGGCAAGCTTTCTCATGGCCTTGAAGTGAACCTGCTTTCCTGCGGGAGACATATCAAGAAGAAATTCCTTGGCGAAGGTGCCGTCCTGAATATCGCTCAGGATCTTCTTCATCGTCTTTTTTGTCTCCTCGGTAATAAGCTTGGGGCCGGTCACATAATCGCCGTACTCTGCTGTATTGGAGATGGAGTACCTCATTCCCGCAAAGCCGCTCTGGTATATAAGATCCACAATCAGCTTCATCTCATGGATGCACTCGAAATATGCGTTTCTGGGATCATATCCCGCCTCAACCAGCGTCTCGAATCCGGCCTGCATAAGGGCGCAGACACCGCCGCAGAGCACAGCCTGCTCGCCGAAAAGATCCGTCTCGGTCTCGGTGCGGAAGGTAGTCTCAAGCACACCCGCGCGCGCGCCGCCGATGCCGAGTGCATAGGCAAGAGCCAGATCCTGAGCCTTGCCGGTTGCATCCTGCTGTACGGCGATCAGACAGGGAACGCCCTTTCCGGCCTGGTACTCGCTGCGAACTGTATGTCCGGGGCCCTTGGGAGCGATCATTGTAACGTCAACGTCCGCCGGAGGTACGATGCAGCCGAAATGAATATTGAAGCCATGTGCAAACATCAGCATGTTTCCGGCCTCAAGATTCGGCTCTATATCGTTCTTATAAAGATCCGCCTGCTTTTCATCGTTAATAAGGATCATGATTATGTCGGCCTTCTTTGCCGCCTCGGCCGCCGTGTAAACCTCAAAGCCCTGCTTTACAGCCTTGTCCCAGGATTTTGAACCCTTGTACAGACCGATTATCACGTTGCAGCCCGAATCCTTCAGATTCAGCGCATGCGCATGTCCCTGGCTTCCATAGCCTATGATTGCAATAGTCTTGCCGTCCAGCAGTGACAGATTGCAGTCTTCCTGATAAAAAATCTTTGCCATTTCTTTTCTCCTCCATTTTGTTCTTATATTATTAAATTTATAACTGACAGGTAGTTCCCGCTTTTGGACGCGGGGCGCGGCCTGGAGCTAACATAAAAATTCAGTCGTCTATAAAAATCACGTTCTGCGTGCCGCGTCCAAGTCCGGCGATTCCCGTCCTGGCAAGCTCAAGGATCTCATAACCGTCAAGCAGGCTTATAAACGCATCGATCTTCTGCTGGTTTCCGGTAAGCTCGATCATAAGGCTTTCCGGCGCAACATCTATGATTTTTGCCCTGAAGATATCCGCCACCGAAATAACGCTCTGGCGCTGCTCGGCGGCCGCACGAACCTTTACCATGATAAGCTCCCTGTACACGCTCTCCTCGGGTTTTAACTCCCTGATGTTTCTTACGTCCACAAGCTTTGCAAGCTGTTTTTCGATCTGCTCCAGAATATCGTCCGCTCCTGTGGCGACAATGGTAATCCTCGTATACCTCGGATCAGCAGTCACTCCTGCGGTAATGCTCTCAATATTGTAGCCTCTCCTGGAAAAAAGACCTGTGATCCGGCTGAGGACGCCGGAGGTATTATTGACAAGAAGCTGATAAACCCTTTTCTGCATTTTTGCTTCCACCTCTCTTTGCAAATAACAACATTTATATTAGCAAGTTCTCACAGAAATGTCAATAACAGTACGGCGACGTATTCAGCCTGACGTGACAGTTCAGCCAGTTTAGTCTTTTCTCTCGCAAGTCACGCCCGGTACTGCCGATATTCTCCCTGCAGACGCGCTTCCGCTCGGCTTAGCACGTAACGGACACTAGGCTCGAAAGTACCTCGCCAAGTGCCGACGTGCTCGCACGGTCTGCCGGGAGAACATCGACATTACCGTGCTGAATACGACTGAGGGACACTCTCACCCTTCGTCGTTTTCCCCGCACTTGGCAAGCGCCACGGTCCCGGTCCTTGCAACCTCCGCAATGCTGACACTCCTTAAAAGCCCGAGAAGAAGCTTTACCCTCTCAGGAGTGTCGCAG
>CANQSE010000286.1 GCA_947626405.1 uncultured Acetatifactor sp.
CAAGGTGTACATAACGGCGTATGCCGTCTTCCTCCCGCCGCACGACAAGCGTAATCTTGCAGTGCGTCTTAAGACCTACCAGACCGTATATTACGTGACATCCCGCCTTCTCGAGCATCTTCGCCCACACTATATTGTTTTCCTCGTCAAATCTGGCCTTCAGCTCCACAAGGACAGTCACCTGCTTCCCGTTTTCCGCGGCCTGTGCAAGCGCTTTTATGATCGGCGAATTGCCGCTGACTCTGTAGAGCGTCTGCTTGATTGCAAGCACCTTCGGATCCCCGGCTGCCTGTCTTATAAAATTCACCACGGGCTCAAAGGTCTGATAGGGATGGTGCAGCATAACATCCGTTTCGCGCAGTTTGTCAAATATATTACATCCCGCCGGCAGCTCCGGCACCGGAGACGGAGTGTGGACGGGATTTTTAAGGGAGTCAAAGCCTTCCATCCCGTATATTTTCATAAGCACCGTCAGATCAAGAGGACCGTTGATTTTGTATATATAGGAGCCGTCAAGGCGAAGCTCCTCTTTCAGGATCTTTAAAAGTCTCTTGTCCATGTCGGCCTCCACCTCAAGGCGGATAGCCTCACCCCACTGTCGCTTTTTAAGCTGCTTTTCTATCTCCTTAAGCAGGTCCGCCGCTTCTTCCTCCTCTATCGTAAGATCGGCGTTTCGCATGATCTGATAGGGATGAGCACAGACGATATCGTAGTTTAAGAAAAGCCTGGGCATGTTTCTCTCTATTATTTCTTCAAGCAGTATGACCTTGCAGATCCCGTCATGGCAGGGAAGCATCACCACCCTGTTCAGCACTCCCGGCACCTGAACCGTCGCAAATTCCAGTTCACCCTTCCCGCCCTTTTTCTGAACCAGCGCGGCGATGTTAAGGGTTTTGTTTCTGATAAGAGGGAAGGGACGTGATGAATCCACAGCCATAGGCGTAAGCACCGGATACACGTTCTCCTCAAAGTATGCGTCCGCATAAGCCGCTTCCTCCTCAGTCAGCTCCTCGTGATGCGGAATGATCTGTATTCCGTTTAAAAGAAGCTGCGGCAGAATGGAATTGTTGTAGATTCTGTACTGTTTATCGACAAGCTTGTGTATTGCCCCGTCCAGAAGCTTAAGCTGTTCCTCGGGCGTAAGGCCGGCGATGTCCGTTTTCCGGTAACCCGCATTGACCATATCCTGCAGCGACGCCACGCGGATCATAAAAAACTCGTCCAGGTTCGATGCCGAAATGCTCAGGAATTTAAGCCGTTCAAAAAGCGGGGTGGATTTGTCCTCCGCCTCGTTTAAGACCCTGTGGTCAAACAGGACCCAGCTAAGTTCTCTGTTGGTATAATATTTCGGATTTTCAAAATCTGTTTCCTGCATAATTTTTGTCCCGTTTACCTTTCCCGCGAAACCGCGTTTTTTAATATACTGCGTCAGATTGTTTTATGCTGCTTCAGCACCGGCTCCACGCTGAACACTTCCTTGAAAAAATCTTCCCGCATAAGGAAGAAACCCTTTTCCAGCGTTATATCCTCCTGCGTATCAACGGTGAGGATCAGCCTGTTGTCCTTTAACGCCGCCTTCATTCCGTTCAGCTTCTGTTTGTGGCTGCGGTCAAGTCCGCTTGCAAGCCTGAGGATGGCGGTCAGCTTCGTCACCACCGTATAGGCTTCCCTTTCAAGCCGTGTCTCGCCGTTCTGCTGCCCGTAATAGACAAACGTGCTGTAATTGAAACGCGCGACATTAGCAACAATCTCGCGCTCAATGTGCGAAAGTCCGATAATCTCGGTTGCCATTATGATGCGGTAAGAGTTATCGCCGATATTAGTCATGCCGATATACTTCCCGCAGTCGTGCAGGATGGCTGCAAGCCTCAGATAAAGCCGCTCCCGCTTTCCCAGGCCGTGGATTTTTTTCATGCTGTCAAAAATTGTCGTCGCTATACTCTCAAGCGTCTCTGCCCGTCTTCTGCTGCCCATATAGCGTTTGCTTATATTTATTGCGCAGGCTACGATATCCTTTTCAAAATCGTGTTCGCCGCGCAGAAGCTTATTTTTCTCGCCGTAGTCGTACGCGATACCGTCGCAGAGCGTCGCGCCCGGGGCCCAGATTTTTTCCGCTCCCATCATTCTGGCGATCAGCGATGTCAAAACGTTGCTGATAAAGACAAGCGGCACTTTTTCCTCGGGAATACCAAGGGATATCGCCGCCTTTGTGACGCTTCCCCCGACCATCTCGTTTCGAAAATCCACGTAGTCCTTTTCCTCCAGCATTGCGTCGGCGCCGTATTTTCTTACCATACACGGCGATATATAATCGTCAACCACAATCAGATTGCGAATCTCGCGATCCTTAAGATACAGTTTCTTATATGAGCCAAGCTGAGCCATTGCCATCTCGTCAATCAGATTTTCCGCCCTGGAGTTTTTCACCTCAAAACGGTTAAGATACTCCTGCAGCATGAGCACGCCCAGCCTGAGATTCTGTGTGGAGACAAGCGCGTCGTTGTCAAAAAGCGATAGCTGGATGCTTCCTCCCCCTATGCTC
>CANQSE010000287.1 GCA_947626405.1 uncultured Acetatifactor sp.
AAAAATGTCTAAACAGATATGTAAACGCGGCGATCAGGGTAGTCAGCGGAAACACAAGTCCTATCCCTGTAAGCGCAAGGCTGTCCGCTCCGGGCAGATGCCCTATATAAACCCTGTCAACCACATTATACAAAAGCTGCACAAGCTGTGCCAGAATAAGGGGGATCGCCTGGTAAATAATGTTTTTCCAAACCTTGCCTTCGGAAAAATCGGTTGTCAATATATACACCTTCCTACAATATATATGCGTGCGTATTTAAAAAATATCAGCGCCGTCAGAGCGTATTTCCCCGCCCTCCAGGGTTTTATCCTCAAGACGCCTGAAACGGCTCATAAATTTCCACGCGTTCTCACAGGTGTGATGGCGGACCTCATGTCCCTGGTTGCTTACGCTTCCGAAAACGGTATAGCAAAAGCCTCCCTCGCTTACAAAAAGATTGAGCGTCAGGACGCTGTTTTCGCGCTCCTTATTCTCAAGCCTGTACACATAATCCCCGTTGATTCCCCATATTTTGTTTGCCCAGTCATCCTGTCTGTCAAACTCTGCGTCGCATTGCGAAATCGCCCTGTTGACCTTCAAAACGTACTTCATTCTGTTTAGACATTTTTCCTCCTGAAACGGCAGTTCAGGCAGCGGCGTTATCTCGCCGCCCACGTAAAAGACAGGCAGAATTGTGTCCCTGTTGCACTCCACCGGCGCTTTCTCGCCATAAGAATTGAGCCCCACGTCGAAAGTGGCGTCCATTGGCGCAACTGCGGCGAAAACCTCGGGGTATTCCTGAAACATATCCCAGGACTTGCACCCTCCCATGGAAAAGCCGCTGGCGTATATTCTCTCCGTATCAATACTGTATTTCTGCTTTAAATGACTTATGAGCTCCATTGTCTCCGTGGCCGTGCTGTTCAGATGATTTTCCACGCATACCAGCAGAAAATCGTGATCCGCCGCCACCTGATACCAGCCTGAAACCGTCGCCATACATATCGCAGAGTCGCCGCCTCCGTGGAAGCACAAAAGCAGCGGAGCCCTTTTTCCGCCGTCCATAATCCCCTTGTTATAATATGCGACATACCCTATTTTATGGCGTTCGGTGTCCTTGTCGTCTCCCCTGTTGTCCGCTGAGGTCTTCACCTCACAGAAATCAGGCTCCATGACCATACCCATCCGCTCAAGATCGGCCTCACGTTCCAGATTGCCCACCATGCGCCGGAAGGTTCCCACAAAACCGTAAAAATCCTTCCTCACATCAGCGGAATCCTTTACCATCACATGATCCAGCGAAGCATCAAAGGCTTTGTTTATCTCGTCGGAATTTCCTACAGAGACCACCGGAATGTCCCTGCGCTCCGGCATTGGGATGACACTTATCCCCTGAAGCACGCAGCCCGCAGGAGTCACGTCGCCCCTGCCGTAAAGCCCTGCGCCCTCAACGGTTTTAAGGCAGTTTTCCGCTATGTAATCGGCCGATGCGCCATAGCCGTAAAGATAAGTCCTGAGAACCGCTCCCCTGATATAGGTATCTCCCATCTTTTTTGCAAACCTGTCGTACATCACGGCAGCCCCGTCAACGTAATACTGGCTGATACGGGATTCCTCCAGAATCGCCGCATACAGATCGGACGGCGCCTTTGTCCATCCGCCCTCGTTCAAGGGATAGAAAAATGTCACGCTGCCTGCAAAATCGGCAGCAATCTCCGAAAATCCCGATTCATCCGCAAATGTCTTCGCTTCCTCAAGGGACATCCGCTTCTCCTCAAAAATCATAAGATAGGGAGCACGGAATCCAAAATTGACAATATCTGCGGGAAGCTTCGTATTTGGCAGATATACCTTTACGGCAAAACCTGCAAACTCCTTCTCCCATATTTTGGTCCCGTCCTGAAAGACCTTCCGTTCCGGCGATTTATCCATTATTCCTCCATTCCAGGCGAATATATTCGCTTTAGCGTTATACGTGTCACCCCGGGCATCACATAAATTTTATTTGACAGCGTCAAGCACGCTGTAATAGGCTTCCTTTCTCTCGCAGTTACCGTGAAACAGCAGAGGATAACTCTGCTCCCTCCTAAACCCTGAAAGCCAGCTATTTTCATCCAGAAGGTTCCAAAAAGTCACCGACGTGATATTTGCCTTTCCTTCCTTTTTTGCTGCAAGCAGAATCCCAAACAGTTCACCGTAGCGCTCCGCAAGCCTGTGCATGGACTCATCTGAGGGGTCGGCGTTGTGCATGTCAAGCTCAGTGATCTGAACCTCCAGCCCCAGGGCGCCGTACATTTCAAGCGCCGTCCTGTAATCTTCCATTTTGGGATGATCCATCAGAAGATGCGACTGCATACCCATTCCGTCCACAAGTCCTTTTTCCTTGAGCGGTATGAGAATTTCCTTTATTATAAAATCACGTTTCCACTCCTGCGCCGTCTCATAATCGTTATAAAAAAGCGACACTCCGGGCGCGGCATACTTTCTGGCGCTCTCAAACGCCTTGACGACAAAATCCTTC